>JBEDKR010000088.1:0-7322 GCA_041172005.1 Pseudomonadota bacterium | reverse complement strand
CGCGTCGTGCAAATGTCAGACGGCTGCTGGCTGATGAGCACATGGCTCCAAGTGCTGCCGCCCTTTTGCGCCAAGCCCGCAGCGTCTTGCGTGACGATGCCTTTGCCTTCCAGGTGCGCCGCCATGCCCAGCAACTGGCCGATGGTGATGACGCCGGTGCCGCCAACGCCGGCGATCACGATGCCCCAGACGCGATCGGTGCGGCCGTCGGAGCCGTCTAAGAGCGGAACCTGGGGCAAGGGCAAGACGCCCAGCGCGGCATCGTCAAACGGATTGAGTTTGTTGTCGCCTTTCGCTTTCTTCTTCAGTTGTCCGCCTTCGACCGTCACGAAGCTCGGGCAAAAACCCTTGACGCATGAAAAATCTTTGTTGCAGGTGCTTTGGTTGATCTGGCGTTTGCGACCGAATTCGGTTTCCAAGGGTTCAACCGACAGGCAGTTGGACTGCACGCCGCAGTCGCCGCAGCCCTCGCACACCAACTCATTGATGACCACGCGTGCAGCAGGATCGACCAACACGCCGCGCTTGCGACGTCGGCGCTTTTCGGTGGCGCAGGTCTGGTCGTAAATGATGACGCTGCAACCTTTGATCTCACGGAACTGGCGTTGAAGTGCGTCCAGCTCGTCGCGGTGATGGACGGTCACGCCCTCGGCCAAGGCCATGCCGTTGTACTTCTCCGGCTCGTCGGTCACGACGATGGTTTTGGCCGCCCCTTCGGCGCGCATCGACTGCGCAATTTGCAGCACCGAATGACCTTCAGGCCGCTCACCGACGGGCTGGCCGCCGGTCATGGCGACCGCGTCGTTGTACAAAATTTTGTAGGTGATGTTGACGCCCGCAGCGATGCTCTGGCGAATCGCCAACAGGCCGCTGTGAAAGTAAGTGCCGTCTCCAATGTTTGCAAAAACATGCTTTTCGGTGGTGAAGGGTTGTTGGCCGACCCAAGGCACGCCCTCGCCGCCCATCTGCGTGAAACCCATGGTGCTGCGGTCCATCCACAGCGTCATGTAATGGCAACCAATACCGGCCATGGCGCGTGAACCTTCAGGCACTTTGGTCGAGGTGTTGTGCGGGCAGCCAGAGCAAAACCAAGGCGTGCGCTCGGTGTCGAGCACCGTCACTTGCATGGCGTTTTCTTTGGCAGCGATCAGCGCTAAACGGGCGTTGATGCGTGCGCGCATGTCGCTACTCAAGTCGAGCTTTTTGACGCGGGCCGCGATGGCTTTGGCAATCAGCGCCGGCGACAAATCAGCATTGGCGCGCAGCAAGGTGTTGGCCGCCGGATTGGACATGCCCCACTCGCCACCGCTGAAGTCGCTGTCGACCTCGTTGAATTTGCCTAGTACGTTGGGCCGCACATCGGCACGCCAGTTGTAGAGCTCTTCTTTCAGCTGGTATTCCAGCACTTGGCGCTTTTCTTCGATCACCAAAATCTCTTGCAAGCCGGTGGCGAATTCGCGCGTGAGCTGGGCTTCAAGCGGCCAAACCACGCCCACCTTGTGCAGTCGAATACCGAGTTGGCGGCAGGTGGCGTCGTCCAGACCCAAGTCGACCAAGGCTTGGCGCGTGTCGTTGTAGGCCTTGCCGCTGGCCATCAGGCCAAGCCTGTCGTTCGGGCCTTCGATGGCGTTGTAGTTGAGTCGGTTGGCGCGGATGTACGCGAGCGCGGCATACCATTTGTAGTCAAACAAACGCTGCTCTTGCTCCAGCGGCGCGTCGGGCCAGCGGATGTGCACGCCACCCGGCGGCATGACAAAGTCAGTCGGCAGTTTGATCTGCACACGATCTGGATCAATCAAGGTGCTGGCAGATGACTCAACGATTTCCTGAATCGTCTTCATGCTGGCCCAGACGCCGGCGTAACGGCTCATGGCCAGCGCGTGCAGGCCAAGGTCCAAAATTTCTTGCACGCTGGCCGGGAAAAACACCGGCAATCCGCAAGCTTTGAAGATGTGGTCACTCTGGTGCGCGGCGGTCGAGCTTTTGGCCACGTGGTCGTCGCCGGCCACTGCCAGCACACCGCCCCAAGGCGTGGTGCCCGCCATGTTGGCATGTTTGAAAACGTCCGAGGTGCGGTCAACGCCCGGGCCCTTGCCGTACCAAATGCCGAACACGCCATCGTACTTGTTGGTGCCCGGAGGCGCAAAACCCAGTTGCTGCGTGCCCCAGACGGCCGTGGCGGCAAGTTCTTCATTGACGCCGGGCTGAAAGACGATGTTTTGTGCTTTGAGGTACTTTGACGCCTTCCAAAGGGCTTGGTCGTAGCCGCCCAAGGGCGAGCCGCGGTAACCGGAGATAAAACCGGCGGTGTTTTTACCCTGCTGCTGGTCGCGCAGGCGCTGCAACATCGGCAGCTTGACCAAGGCTTGTACCCCGCTCATGAAAGCGTAGCCGTAGTCGAGAGAATATTTGTCGTCGAGGGTGACCGTTTCAAGCGACTTGCGGATGTGCTCGGGCAGCGGTGCATTCATGTCGGTGACTCCAAATTTATAAATTTTTATACCGACAAAGTGTAGGCGGCCGAGCGGGATAAGTCTTTGCGTTCTGTGCCCTATTTAGGTTATCCTGCGCAAGATCCTTTCTTAAATAGGCCGTTTATGCAGACGCTTGATAAATTTGACGTGGCGATTCTGAAAGAGTTGCAAAGCGAAGCGCGCCTCACCAACGCCGAGCTGGCTTCCCGCATTGGGTTGTCGGCGGCGCCCTGTTGGCGGCGCGTGCGTGCGCTTGAAGAGTCGGGCTTCATCACCGGTTACCGCGCCGAAATCAACCGCCAAAAAATCGGTCTGGGCGTGTTGGCCTTTGTGCGCATCGACGCCGAGCGCAATACAGGCGAAGCCACCCGTGAGTTGGAAGATGCCATTCGCAAGCTGCCTGAGATCGTCTCGTGTCACTACATCAGCGGCACCGGCACTTTTGAGTTGCAGGTGGTCGCGCGCGACTTAGAGGCTTTCAGCAAATTCGCGCTGCAAAGCATCATCAACCTGCCCAACGTCAAAGACCTGCACACCAGCTTTTCACTGGGCGAAGTGAAGGCCGGCGGGGCACTGCCGCTGGGGCATTTGGAGAATTGACGAGCGCTCACAGTTCAATCGAGCTGAACCGTTGACAAATCAAACGACTTGGGCGGAAAAGCCAAGTCCATCTTTTCAAGCGTGTGCACCAGCAGCTCGGCCAAAAACAAATCACGGTAGCGTTTGGAGTCAGCCGGAATCACGTACCAAGGCGCATTCGGGCTGCTGGTGGCGGCCATGGCTTCCTGGTAAGCCTCCAAATAGTCGGGCCAGAGTTGGCGGTCTGAAAAGTCTGAGGCTTGGAGCTTCCATTGTTTCAGCGGGTCGTCGAGCCGGGCTTGCAGGCGCTTTTTCTGTTCTTGCTTAGAGATGTGCAAGTAGCACTTCAGCACCGTGATGCCTTGGTCGTGCAGCAGCGCTTCGAAGTTGGCAATGTGCTGGTAGCGTTTAAGCCAGAGGGACTTGTCAATCCAGCCGCGTACCCGCGGCACCAGCACGTCCTCGTAATGGCTGCGGTTGAAAATCGCCATCTCGCCGAGCGCCGGTGCTTTGCGGTGAATCCGCCACAAAAAGTCGTGACGCTGTTCTTCTTCGCTGGGCACACCAAAGGCTTCGGCGCGCACGCCCAAGGGACTCACATGCGAAAACACGCTGCGAATGCTGCCGTCTTTGCCGGCGGTGTCCATGCCTTGCAACACCAAGAGCAAGCCCTTACTTTTGCCGGCGTGCAACATCAGCTGAAGTTTTTCGAGTTTTTCGGCGGCTTTTTGGAACAGCGCCGGCCACTCCTTGTCTTGAATGTCCTTTGTCATGTCTGCGTCCGCAGGCAAGGTTGCTAAGTTTTTGAGCACGAAGGCTTGCTCGGCTTTGACGCGCCATGTGGAAAGATCAAGGTGGGTCATGGGTTTGAGCTGGCGTTGGCGATGAATTTTGGAGGTTTTCAGGATGTATTGAATGTACCTAGGCCCGTGGTGAACGCCAAACTGCCCCCAGCTTTACCCGCACTTTGCCGGCGCGCAGCAACGCAAAGCCCGCCGGCCTTGTAAAGTTCGGCCTATGCCAAAACCCGTAGCCATGAATTCCACCGCTTCCAAACTGTCCAATTTCCTCAGCCGCTGGCGCTACCCGTTGGCTGCGCTGGTGCTGCTGGGGCTGGGTTTGGGGGTCAAATTTTATTTTTTCCCGACTCAGAAAGCGCCGGCTTTTGTCACCTCCACTGCGGCTTTGGGCGATCTTGAGCAATCGGTGCTGGCCACAGGTACCTTGCAGGCTTTCAAGCAGGTCAGCGTAGGCGCGCAGGCATCGGGGCAGATCAAGAGTTTGAGCGTGGCGCTGGGTGACAGCATCAAGAAAGGTCAGTTGATCGCCGAAATTGACGCGATGAAACAGGAAAACGACCTCCGCAATACGCAGGCCGCTTTGCTCAGCGCAGAGGCCTTGCTGGGCTCGCGCCAAGCCTTGCTGAAGCAGGCCGAATTGAATTTCCAGCGGCAAAAAGAATTGCTGGCAGCGGATGCGATCGCGCGCCAGACTTACGAGCAGGCCGAAGCCACGCTGGGCACCACCCGCGCCGACATCAAAACCTCTGAGGCGCAAATTGCGCAGGCTCGCATTGCGGCCGACACCGCGCAAGTGAATTTGAACTACACGCGCATTCTGGCGCCGATGGACGGTGTTGTCGTGGCCTTGGTCGCGCAGCAGGGACAGACCGTCAATGCCAACCAGAGTGCGCCCATCATCATCAAGCTGGCGCTGCTCGACACTATCACCGTCAAGGCGCAGATTTCGGAGGCCGACGTGGTCCGCGTCAAGCCCGGGCAAAAGGTTTACTTCACCATTTTGGGTGCGCCTGAAAAGCGTTACTACACGACGCTGCGCAGCGTTGACCCGGCGCCTGACTCGATCGTCACGGACACGGCAACGACCGTTAACACGGCCACGGCGATTTATTACAACGGCCTGCTGGATGTGCCGAATCCCGAGGGCTTGCTGCGCATCTCGATGACGGCGCAGGTCTATGTTGTACTCAACGAAGCCAAGGGCGTCATCACTATTCCGTCGGCGGCCATACAGCAATCTGGTCGGCGTGGCCCGGCCAGCGTGCGCGTGGTGAACGCTGCGGGCAAGGCTGAAAAACGCGAGGTCAAAGTCGGCTTGAACAACAACGTGAATGCAGAAATTTTGGAAGGTTTGGTGGTGGGCGAAAAAGTTGTGCTGAGTGAAGCGGCAGCGCCCGGCGCCCAAGCGGCTCAGCGTCCAGCACCGCGCATGCGTTTTTGATGGTTGATGCTGTGAACGCTAACGCCCCGACTGCTCCTCACGGCGCGCCTGCCTTGCTCGAACTGCGCGGCGTGCAACGCGACTTTTCGGCCGGAGAAGGCACGATCACCGTGCTCACCGACATCAACCTCGACATTCACGCCGGCGAGATGGTCGCCATCGTTGGCGCCTCCGGGTCGGGCAAGTCGACGCTGATGAACATCTTGGGTTGCCTCGACAAACCCAGTGCTGGGACTTACGCCGTGGCGGGTCGACCGACCGGCCAGCTCGGCCCCGACGAATTGGCTGAGCTGCGGCGCGAGCATTTCGGGTTTATTTTTCAGCGCTACCACTTGCTGGGCGACTTGAGCGCGCTGAACAACGTGGAAGTGCCCGCAGTCTATGCCGGACGCGACCGGCAGTCGCGCCGCGAACGCTCGACCACCCTGTTGACGCGCCTCGGCATGGTTGATCGTTTGCAGCACAAGCCTGGCCAGTTGTCTGGTGGCCAACAGCAGCGCGTCAGTATTGCGCGTGCGCTGATGAATGGTGGCCATGTGCTGCTGGCCGACGAGCCGACCGGCGCCCTCGATACGCAAAGTGGCGCCGAGGTGATGAAGATTTTGATGGAGCTGCACGCCGAGGGCCACACCATCATCCTCGTCACGCACGACATGCAAGTGGCTGCCCACGCAGACCGCATCATTGAATTGAGTGACGGCCGCGTGGTGGCTGATCGATTGACCCGGCCTGAAGCGGTCAAGGCCAGCGCAGTGTTGGCGCCGGTGTCCCGTAGCAGTGGCCGTTGGCAAGCCGGAGGTGACCGTTTTCGCGAAGCTTTTCGGATGGCCGTGTTGGCCATGAACGCGCACCGCTTGCGGACGTTTTTGACCATGCTTGGCATCATCATCGGCATCGCTTCGGTGGTGTCAGTGGTGGCTTTGGGCGAAGGCTCGCGCCAGCAGATTTTGAAAAGCATCAGCGCCATTGGCACCAATACCATTGAGATTTTTTCGGGCAGTGGTTTTGGCGATAGACGCGCCGGTCGCGTGCGCACTTTGGTGCCAAGCGACGCAGCGGCATTGGCCGAACAAAGCTACGTCGACAGCGTCACGCCGACTTTGTACACCACGGTCACGCTGCTACACGGCAACATCGCGTTGACCGGCACCGTTAACGGCGTCGGCGAGCAGTACTTTCGCGTGCGCGGCGTGCAGATGGCGTTGGGTCGTCCTTTTGACGCCGACAGCGTGGCCAGCCTCGCGCAGGAAGTCGTGATCGATGACAACACGCGCAAACAACTCTTTCCAAACAACCCCAACCCGGTTGGCGAAGTCATCTTGATCGACCAAGTGCCGTGCCGCGTGGTCGGCGTCACCAAGCGCAGCGACTCCGCCTTTGGCAATCCCGATTGGCTCAATGTGTGGATTCCGTACACCTCGGCCATGAGCCGTGTGATCGGTCAAAACTACCTGCGCAGCATCACCGTGCGCATCAGCGACGATGTCTCGGCCGAAGTCGCCGAGCAAGGCATCAACACCTTGCTGCTGCAGCGCCACGGGGTGGTGGATTTTTACGTGCTCAACACGGACACGATTCGCCAGACGGTTGAAAGCACCACCAAGACGATGACGCTGCTGATCTCGGCCATCGCGCTGATCTCTCTGATTGTTGGCGGCATCGGCGTGATGAACATCATGCTGGTGTCGGTGACCGAGCGCACCGGTGAGATCGGTGTGCGCATGGCTGTTGGCGCGCGCCAAGGCGATATTCGCCAGCAGTTTTTGATCGAGGCCGTGCTGGTGTGTTTGTTGGGCGGTGTGCTCGGCATTTTGTTGTCGCTGCTGATCGGCTGGGGCTTTGAGCAATCGGGCAGCAGCTTCACGATGGTCTATTCCACGCTGTCGATGGTGGTGGCCTTTGTCTGCTCAACACTGATTGGCGTGATCTTCGGCTTTATGCCGGCCAACAGCGCCGCGAAACTCAACCCGGTCGACGCGCTGTCGCGGGAATGAACACTGTGAAACCCATGACCTTGACTCCTTTGGC
>JBEDKR010000087.1:0-7348 GCA_041172005.1 Pseudomonadota bacterium | reverse complement strand
TGTGATGATCGACACCATGACCGGCACGGCGCCCTTGCTCAAGGACAAGCGCTTGCGCGGCTTGGCCGTCACATCGCCCAAAGGGCAGAGCAATCTGTTTGGCGTGCCCAACGTGGCGGACACTTACCCACGGCTGGTGTTTGAGTCTTGGCTCGGCATTGCAGCACCGCCCGGCACGCCACCAGCCATCGTGGCCAGATTACAGCGCGAACTCAAAGCCGTGATTGAATCCCCCGAGGTCAATCAAAAGCTGACCGACTGGGGCGGTCAGCCGCAAGCCAGCACGCCAAGTGAGTTCAAGGCGCGGGTTGAGAAAGACATTCAGAACTTGCGCCGGGTGGTGGCTGACAGGCGAATTGAACTGGAGTGAGGTCACTGTCCAGATTCAAACCCGCCCCAGCGCCGTCAAGATCTTCTCTGGCGTGAAGGGCTGTGACGTCACTTGCGCATTGAGCGGGTGCAAGGCGTCGTTGATGGCGTTCATCACGGCCGCTGGTGCGCCGGCTGTGCCGGCTTCTCCCGCGCCTTTGGCGCCGAGCTTGCTGCTCTTGGTCGGTGTCTCAATGTGAGCGACTTCAATGTCCGGCATCTCGGCGCACATGGGGACTAAGTAGTCGGCCATGTTGGCGTTGAGCATCAGGCCTTGGCTGTCGTACAGACATTCTTCCAGCATGGCGCCGCCAATGCCTTGCACAATAGCGCCGCGAATTTGTTCGTTCACCAGTTGTGGGTTGATGACGCGTCCGCAGTCTTCGACCGCCCAGTGCTTGAGCAGTTTGACAAAGCCAGTGTCAGGGTCGACCTCGACGTAGGAAGCTTGCACGCCGTTGGTGAAGATGAACGGAAAGTCGCGCTGCGCGTAGTGGCGGGTGACCTGCAACTCAGGCGTGAAATCATTGGGCAAGGTGTCTGAGCGAAAGTAGGCGACGCGGCCGATTTCGGTCAGGGGAGTGAGCACCTCGCGGCTGGCGATGTCGATCACATCGCCACGGTGAATATCTAAATCTTGGGCATCCCGCTTCAAGATGACCGCTGCCACTTTCAAGATATTGGCGCGCAGGGCTTCACCCGCCAACAAGACCGCTTCTCCGCCAATGCCCGCGCCGCGCGAGGCCCAAGTGCCGCCGCCGTAAGGCGTGACTTCCGTGTCGCCCGTGACGACGCGAACTTGCGCCATGTCGACGCCGACTGCATCGGCTGCAATTTGGGTGTAAATCGCCTCTGTGCCTTGGCCTTGTTCGCCCACACTGACCAAGACGGTGATGCCGCCATTCGGGTCGAAGCGAGCCGTGGCACCGTCTTGTGACGCGATGCGGGCACCGCCGACGCCGTAAAAAGCCGCGCTGGGGTTGGTGAGTTCAATCAGCGCCGCAATGCCGATGCCGCGGTAAATGCCTTTTTCGCGCAGCGCTGCTTGCTCTGCGCGCAGGGCTTTGTAGTCCATCAGTTCTTCAAGTTTGGCCAAACAAGCTTGGTGCGACAGGCCTTCAAACTTGACGCCGCTGATGCCCGAACACGGATAGGCATCGTCGGGGATGACGTTGCGCAGGCGGATCTCCATCGGGTCCATGTTGATGGCGCGCGCGGCCATGTCGACCAAGCCTTCGGTGATGGCGCAAGCCACCGGGTGGCCGACGCCGCGGTACTGGCAGGTCGGTGTTTTGTTTTGAAAAACCACGTCGAGTTTGGCGCGGTAGTGCTGGTGCTTGTAAGGGCCACCGACCAAGTTGACAACTTGATTGCCCTCAATGGCGCTGGTGCGCGGAAACATCGAGAACGGGCCAATGCCGGTTAGGTCGTCCATCTCAAAGGCCAGAATTTCACCGTCGTTGCGCACCGCAATGCGGGCTTTCACCAGGTGATGGCGGGCGTGGATGTCGCTGGTGAAAGACTCCAGTCGGTCGGCCACAAACTTGACCGGGCGACCGAGCATCATGGACAGCGCGACCGTGGCGAAGTCGTCGGGATAAGCGTGGACTTTGATGCCGAACGAGCCACCGACGTCTTTGCAAATGACTCGCACCGCTGATTCAGCGATGCTGAATTGCCGGGCGTACAGGTCTTGCATCATGTGCGGGGCTTGCTGCGAGTGGTAGACCGTCAAGCGCTGCTCGGCGCTGCGCCAGTCCGCGATTTGGCAGCGCGGCTCTAGCGTGACGCCGGTGTGGCGGCCGAACTCAAAAGTGGTGCTCACAACGTGGTCGGCGCGGGCGAAGGCTTCGTCCACGCCGCCACTGTCGAGGCTGCGGGTGAAGCACAGGTTGTCGCCAAGTTCCGGGTGAATCACGGGCGTGTCCGGATGCAGCGCGGTCTCCATGTCGACTGCCGCTGGCAGCAACTCCCAGCTGACTTGCAGATAGGCCATGGCGTCTTCAGCCTGCGCGCGCGTTTCAGCGACGATGGCCACCACCGGCTCACCCTGCCAGCAGGCTCGCTCAATAGCCAGCGGGTATTGCGGCGCCGATTTCATGCCCGCCAAATGCCCCAGCGTGGCGACCCAAGGTTTGCAGATTTTGGCCAGCATCGGGCCGTCGGCCACCAGCACAACGCCAGGCATGCGCTTGGCAAACTCAGCGTTGATGCCGGTGATGCGGCAGTGCGCGACCGGGCTGCGCCAGAAGACCACGTGCGTCATGCGCGGCAATTCAATATCGTCTACGTAGCAGCCTTGGCCTTGCACCAGTCGCCGGGCGCTGGGGCGCTCCGGGCTGTGGCCGATGTAACGCGGGTCTTGCGTCAGGTCGTGCAGTTTGGCGGGCGCTTTGTCGATGGTGATGCTCATGCTGCAGACTCCTGATGGCGCTGTGCCAAGACCTCGCAAACGGCATCGACGATGGCGTGATAACCGGTGCATCGGCAGTAGTTGCCACTCATCCATTCGCGGACTTCTTCGCGGGTGGCGTCGGGTTTGTGTTGGATCAATTCGCGCGCTGCCAGCAACATGCCGGGTGTGCAAAAACCGCATTGCAGCGCATTGTGTTTGATGAAAGATTCTTGCAAGGCTCTGGCATCTGGAAAGTCTGCCAGACCTTCGACCGTGCGCACTTGCTTGCCATCCGCTTGCACTGCGAGCGTCAGGCAACCACGCACTGCGCGGCCATCAACCTCGACCGTGCAAGCGCCGCAAACGCCATGCTCGCAGCCGAGGTGCGAGCCTTTCAAGCCCAGTTCGTCGCGCAGCATGTCAACCAAGTGCAGGCGCGGCGGGACGCTGCAAGTGTGGACATGCCCGTTGACGTGGAGCCGAATGGTTTGAAGTTCTGCCATGGTGTGTGCCTTGTGGGGTTCAAGCCGCCACGCTTTGGCGTGTGGCATTGGCCTGCGTCAGCAGGCGACGGGCCAACACAGTGGCCAAGTGTTTTTTGGTGGCGCCGGTGTTGGTCAGGTCGGCGATCGGGTCCAGCTCTTCGCGCAGCGAAGCCGCGACCAGTTCTAGCGTGACAGCGTCCAGCGGTTTGCCGACCAGCAAGGCTTCGGTTTGCCGGCTGCGCAGGGTTGTCGAGTTCAAGCCCAACCAAGACAGGCGCGCCGACTGGACCACTGGGCCAGCGAAATGCAGGTGCATGGCCAGGCCGGCAATGGCGTAGTCGCCGTGGCGGCGGGCGAGTTCCTGAAAGCCGAACCAGTCGTCGCGTTGTGCCAGAGGGATGTCGCAGGCCAGCAAGATTTCGTCGTCGGCCAATTCGGTGGTGTAAAGCCCAGTGAAAAAATCAGCCGCAGCAATACGGCGCTCACCCTGCGGGCCTTGTGCGATCACCGTTCCGTCGAGTGCCAACAGGCAGCAAGGCCATTCAGCGGCCGGATCGGCATTGGCAATCGAGCCGCCCCAAGTGCCCGAGTTGCGGATGGCGCGGTGGGCGATGTGGCCGACGGCCAACTTGAGCAGTGGCGCGTGTTGCGCGACCAAGGCCGAATTTTCGATGTCGGTGTGCGTGGTCAGGGCACCAATGCGCAAGGCGTTTTGCGTCACCTGGATGCCGCGCAGGGCGTCAATGCCGCCAATGTCAATCAACAGCGACGGTTCGGACAAGCGCATATTCAGCGCCGGCAGCAAGCTTTGACCGCCCGCCAGCACACGGGCTTCGTCGCCGTGGTTGGCCAGCAGCGACAAGGCGTGCTCGATCGTGCGCACCTTGATGTAATCAAATTCTGGGGACTTCATGGCTGGCCCTTAGCGCAGAAAGTGGGCCAGCGTGAAGCCGAAGCTTGTCGCCAAGCAACCCAAAGCAAACCACAAAACACGGGTGCCTTCGCCAGCCGGTGAGGGCGGTTGTTGGCGGTAAACCGGCGGGGTGTGACGCTGTGACGGGGCCGCTTCCCCAGCCGCTGAAGGTGTTTCGGCCACTGGCTCTGCGCTGAGAAGTTTGCCCAAGCGTGTGAAGAATTGGTCGGCCATTTGTTTAGACGCTGCATCCAGCATGCGCGCACCGATCTGGCCCAGCTTACCGCCGACTGAAGCGGTGGCTGTGTAGCGCACCAAGGTGCCGCCGTTGTCATCGGTCAACTGTACGGAAGACTTGCCGGTGGCCATGCCTGCAGCACCACCAGAGCCTTCGAAGTTCATCACGCAAGCACTGTTGGGCGTCACGTCGCTGAGGGTAATTTTTCCGACAAAGCGTGCCCGCACCGGCCCGGCTTTGACGAGCAAGCGGACATGTCGTTCAGTCGGCGATGTGATCTCGACGGCTTCGCAACCGGGGATGCATTGCATCAGGCAGCGCTCATCATTCAGGGCATGCCAGACGCTTTCACGTGGGGCGACGATGCGGACTTCTCCGGTCAATTCCATGGCAATCCTTGTTTGGACAGTGTGTCGGGAAAGGCTTGTTGAGTGCCAATTTCTCAGATTTTTTATCTGAGGGTTTGCACCAATGATCTTATTTACCAAGCGTTAAACAATGCTACCCATGGAAGACGCATTGGTAAATAGGGCTTTGCCTAGGGCAAACCCTCAAGGCCTACCCCTTGAGGCTCCGGCGGCGCGCAAGCGCATGTCGGTGCAGGAGCGCGAGCGCCAGATTGTCGATGGCGCGATTCAGTTTTTTGCGCGCCACGGCTTTGATGCGCAGTTGCGTGACTTGGCCAAAAGCATTGGCGTCACCCACACGCTGCTCTACCATTACTTTCCCGACAAGCAGGCCTTGATCGACCGCGTTTATGTCGAGGTGTTTGAGGGTTGCTGGAAGGCAGAGTGGGAGAAATGGCTGGGCGACCCGGCCTTGAGCTGCGAAGATAAATTCACCCGCTTTTACATCGACTACGCAGCCACTGTGTTGACCCACGATTTTGTACGGATCTTGATTTTTTCAGGCCTCACAGACCAGACCATCACCAACCGGTTTTTTGAGTTGCTACGAGAGCGATTGTTTCCGCGATTGATTCAAGAAACCCGCCGCTTCAGAGGCCTGAAGAGTCGGGCCCAAACCACCTTGGCTGAGCATGAGTTGCTGATGGGTTTGCACGGCAGTATTTTTTACATTGGCGTGCGTCGCTGGGTTTACAACCAAGCCGTTCACAGCCAATCAACGCAAGCTTTCGATCCAGAGGTCATTCGCAATCAAGTGCGAGGCTATCTGCAGGCAAGCCTGTCACTGGTCAGCGCAACAAAAGCCTCTGTTTCTCTACGTCAACCCTCAAAGGAGATCCCGCCATGGCACTGACGCTGAATCACTTTTCAATTCGTACGCTGGACATGGAGTCGACGCGTCGTTTTTATGTGGATGTGTTGGGCTTGACTGTTGGTCCTCGCCCAAACTTTCCGTTTCCGGGTATTTGGCTGTACCGCGGCGACCACGCAGAGGTTGGCAATGCCGTGGTGCACGTGATCGGCATGGATGCCAACGACCCCGCCGGCCTGAAAAATTACCTTGGCGAGCGTGACGTGTCGTCGCTCAGCGGCAGTGGCTCAGTCGACCACATCGCCTTTTTTGCCGATGGCTTGAGCGCCATGTTGGCTCATTTGAAAACACTGGGCGTTGCAGCACGCGAACGAACCGTGCCGTCGATCGGTTTGCATCAGTTGTTTTTGGATGATCCCAATGGCGTGGTGATCGAGCTTAACTACCCGAATGCTGAAAAGCAGGCCGTAGACGCTGCGGCCTGAATGTCAAAAATTCTCATCATCGGCGGTTCACTGGGTGGGCTGCTTGCTGCAAATGTGTTGCACCGTGAAGGCCATGACGTTTGCGTGCTCGAAAAAGTCCGTGGTTCGATGGACGGGCGGGGCGCTGGCATCGTCACGCATGACGCCTTGTTCGCTGGCTTGCAACGCGCAGGTTTGATCGACACAGGGGCACTTGGTGTTCAAGTGCAGCAGCGCGTGGCCTTGGGGGTCGACGGTCAAGAAGTCGCCAAGCTGCAGATGCCTCAGGTGTTGACGTCGTGGAGTCGGCTTTACGAAGTGCTGCATCAGTTGTTGCCATCTGAGCGATACGTGCAGGGTGTGACGGTTCAAAAAGTCGACAACGACACTGCCGGCGCTGTGGTGCACGGATTGACGGCTGACGGCCCCCAGACATGGTCTGCTGATCTTGTGATTGCCAGCGACGGCATTCGCTCCGTCGTGCGGCAACAACTGGCCCCGCAGGTACAGCCGCAATACGCTGGCTACGTGGCATGGCGGGGGGTGTGCGACGAGTCCGTGCTGTCAGAACGGACGCTGAAGAGCGTTTTTGAAAAGTTTGGCTTTGGCCTGCCAGCAGGTGAACAAATCATTGGCTACCCAGTGGCAGGGCAAGGCAACGACACACGCCCGGGGCACCGCGCCTACAACTTTGTCTGGTATCGGCCCGCCAACGACGCCGTGCTGGTCGCGCTGTTGACCGATGCAGATGGCACCCAATACCAAGGCGGCATTCCGCCAAGCAAAGTGGACTGGCGGCATATCGCCGACATGCGACAAGCTGCCCGCACACTGCTGGCACCGCAGTTTGCCGAGATGATTGAAAAAACTGCACAACCTTTTCTGCAACCGATCTACGACGTTTGTTCGGCGCAACTGGCCTTCGGCCGCATCGGTTTGATGGGCGATGCATCCTTCGTCGCGCGCCCGCACATCGGCATGGGCGTGACCAAGGCGGCGCAAGATGCAGTGGCACTGGCCGATGCCATTGGCGAGCACGGCGCTACGCCGCAAGCTTTGTTGGCGTATGAAAAAAGTCGCTTGCCTGAAGGGCAAGCCGCGGTTGCGCGTGCGCGCTGGCTGGGCGCTTACATGCAGGCGCAAACCAACACGCTCAGCGCGCAGCAAGCCAGCCGCAGCGCGCTCGGCGTGGTCTCTGAGACCGCCATTGATTTAAGCCGTTACGGCCACCAGAGTTCTTTCCCCGGGGTAGCAGCGTACCGCCCC
>JBEDKR010000086.1:0-7353 GCA_041172005.1 Pseudomonadota bacterium | reverse complement strand
TCTGGGTGTGCGCTTCACGCCAGGGTTTGTCCACATGGCACCACGTTGGATGGCCTCGGTGGCGCTGGCCACGGTGGTCATGATTGCGCTGTCTGGCGGGTTTGCCTGGGGCTTGTCTCACTTCGTCGACCTGCACTGGGCGACCTTGTTGCTGGGCACCTCACCCGGTGGTGTAGCGGAAATGGCCATCACCGCCAAAGTCTTGCAATTGGGCGTACCGATGGTGACGGCGTTTCATGTAATGCGGCTGGCGGGCGTGCTGTTGTTGGTCGAGCCGATGTACCGCTGGTGGTATCGCGAGCGGCTGGAGTAGGGCGCCGCCAGAGCGCCACGTTTCCCGGTTTTGTCAGTGCACCGACACCGTTGTGTGAGCCAACTCGGCGTAGCCAGCCAGCATGTCTTCAACTTCTTCCTGGGTGGGCGCTTTGTGTTGCCACACGTTCAGGCGCTGTTGAAAAAATTCGGCCCAGGAGCCGTCGAGGTAAACCTCTTTGCCAGAGCGTTTGTCGACGATTTCAAAGCCATGGCGTGCCAGCTGCGGCAGTGCAGGCAAAGTCCCTTGCACGCTGGCATTTTCTTCGCCAGCATTGGCATGAATTTGGACGACTGCAAAAGTGTCTGAGTCGTAAAGCATTTGCATGAGGAATCTCCTTTCAATACAGATGGCGCCAATGAGCATAAGTTCAAGACGTCAAGGCGGGCCGCTGCTGGACAATTGTTGGTCAATGTAATCGCCGCCGTGTTGCGTGACCTTCATACGCACCGGCCAATAGCCTAGGGACGGCGCGAACCAAGCTTCGACGCGTTGGTCGAATTCGCGGCGCGGGTCGCGTGTGAGCTTGATGGCGGTGACTGTGCCTATTGGCAGTTCCAGGGTCTCTTCGCCTCCCACCGAGAAGGTCCAGGTGTCCACGTCCCGCGACCCGACGGTGTAGATCGGGATTTTGGTACCCAGAGCGAAGCTCTCAGGCTGACCCGCCAGCAAACTAGCCAGCTGCAAGAACACACTCAGACGGTCTTGCGCCCCGCGTTTCCAAGGTGCATCTGGGGTGTTGGCGCTGAAGCTGACTGTGCCTTTGTCTGCCTGAAAATGGGCGGCTAGCTCGTTGCGGCCTTTGTCAGAAAACCGCTTGGGCGCTAAACCATCGGCCGTGATGTCGCCGACGCTGTTCAAGGTCCGTGAACCGATTAGAAAGGCACTCACCACCATGCTGGCCTCATAGCGGTTGCCGTCTTGCTGCCAAGTCATGACGCCTGAAGCATGGTAGGTGAGGCTGCGAGACAGGCCTGTCATCTTGTAATTGAGCCGCACGGATGCGGGGATGTTGAGAATGGCTTGGGCTTGAGGGGGCTGCTGTTCGCTTGCAGCGGGCAATTCAGCTGCTGCGTTGTCGGCCGTCGTGCTGTTGTTGGGAGAGTCCGTTGCGGTCTGCGTGTCGGTTATAGGTTCTGCGGGCAAAGTTTGCACGGATTCTGCAGGTGGTGTTTCCGACGTGGCGTCGGCTACTTGCGCAGGTGGCATCAACGGCTTCGCCACCGCCATATTGGGCGGCTGGCTTTTCAATTTTTGAATCAGCACGGGCTTCGGCTGAGGTGGTGTGGCTTGGACACGCTTGACCACCTGAACTGCCGGCGCTTCAATGTGCCGGGTATTGAAAACCAGTGTTGTTGGGCGCAGCGCTTTCATCGCGGGCAATACAGTCATTTCACGCGGAATGGCGTCCAGCAGCAGCCAATGGGCCAGCACGACCAACAGCGCCAGTAGCCAAAGCATGCGGCGCGGCGCGGCGCGGCCGGCTGGCGGCGTGACGGGTTGAGAATCGGAACTGGCAGTCATGTGTCAAAGGACGCGCAAGGAGTGGCGCTGAAATGTGGCGAGGAATAAGGGGGAAATCTAGGCTGTTGATCGTAACGCCGGACGTTGCGGCGCGGACAGACAAGCCCATCTGCATGGACAATTCGCATATGGGCTCGGGTACGATGCCCACTTCGCAAGCCTCGTAGCCCAGCAGTCTTGAAAGACAACCGATGAAACTCGCCACTTACAAAGACGGTTCACGTGACGGCCAATTGTTGGTGGTCTCGCGGGACCTTGCCAGCGCGCACTATGCAACCGGCATTGCCAACACCTTGCAGCAGGTGCTGGATGATTGGAACTTCCTGTCGCCGCAGTTGCAAGACCTGTCTGATGCCCTGAACCAAGGTCGGGCACGTCACGCTTTTCCGTTTGAGGCGGCTCGCTGCATGGCGCCTTTGCCGCGCGCCTACCAGTGGGCTGATGGCTCGGCTTTCATCAACCACGTTGAGCTGGTGCGACGCGCCCGAGGCGCTGAGGTGCCCGCTACTTTTTACACCGACCCGCTGATGTACCAAGGCGGTAGCGACGATTTTTTGGGACCGTGCGACGAGGTACGTTTGCCCAGCGAAGATTTGGGCATTGACTTTGAAGCCGAGATCGCCGTGGTCACCGCCGACATCGCCATGGGTTGCACGCCCGATCAAGCGCTCGACGGCATCAGGCTGGTGATGCTGGCCAATGACGTGTCTTTGCGCAACGTGATTCCAGGCGAAGTGGCCAAGGGTTTCGGCTTTGTGCAGGGCAAACCGGCTACCGCCTTCAGTCCGGTGGCGGTGACGCCAGACGAGCTGGGTGCGGCTTGGCAAAAAGGCCGTCTGCACCTGACGCTGCAAAGCACTTGGAACGGCCGCAAGGTCGGCATGTGCGACGCCGGCCCGGACATGACCTTTCACTTTGGTCAGCTGATTGCGCATCTGTGCAAAACGCGCAACGTGCGCGCCGGCAGCATCATTGGTTCGGGCACGGTCAGCAACCCGGGCGTTGAGCGAAAGGGCAAGACCGATTGGCCCAAGGGTTACAGCTGCATCGCAGAAAAGCGCGCCATCGAAACCATTCAGGACGGCCAGCCGAAGACGGACTACATGAAGTTTGGCGACACCATCCGCATCGAGATGAAAGACAAAGACGGTCGCCAACTGTTTGGTGCGATTGAGCAAACCATCGCTACGTCCAGCATCACCAAGCCGCTGCGTATCAGGGCGGAGAAATTTGACAAAGCAGTCGGGGCGTCAGACGCGCAAGCAGCCTCAGAGGTCGTCAGCTCTGAAGAGTGAACGAAAGCCCGTTGCACTTCAGGCTCCCCGGTAAAACGGTGCTAACGGCTCGCCCTGGCTTGGCATGCGTGGCACGCTGACCTAAAAGACAGTTTGTCAGTTCACGGGCAGCTTGGGCATTGCACAATGGCGGATGATTAATTGCCGCAGACGATCGGCCTTGGCATCTACCTTCAGGAGACTCTATGAGCGACTTTGACAAAAGCACCTTCACCGACTTCGGCAAGCTGGTGCCGGGTTTTGATTTTTTGCAAAATCTGACGAGGCAAGCAACTGCCAGCGCGGGGCAAGCTCAGCCGAAGCTGCCGCAGCTCGGCCATTGGATTGCGCCGACCATGAGTGTCGAAGAGTTGGAGAAACGCATCGCTGAACTCAAGGCCGTGCAGTTCTGGCTTGACCAAAATGCCACAGCCCTGAAGGCCACGATTCAGGCGCTGGAAGTGCAAAAAATGACCTTGGCCACGCTACACGGTATGAACGTGAACATGTCCGAAATGGCCAAGGCCTTCAGCGTCAAAATGCCGGAGAGTGCTGCCAGCCCTGTGGCTGCTGAGCCGGCCGAGCCAAGCAAGGGCCGTCAATTTTCAGGCCTTGAAGTGCCCGAAACCAGCTACCAGCAGCGCGAGCCGGCACCGGCTCCAGAGGCTGCCGAGGCCCCTGCTGCGGCCGGCGGTGTCGACCCAATGCAGTGGTGGGGTGCGCTGACGCATCAGTTTCAGAGCATCGCCGCCTCGGCCCTGAAAGAAGTGGCCGACCGCCACCCGCTGGACGCCGGCAAGGGCATGGCAGAAGAGGCCATCAAGACCGCCACAGAGTTTGCCGAGTCGGCCAGCCAGTCGTTTTCAAAGGCTGCCAACGAGGCGCGTGATTTCGCTGCCGGCAAAATCAAACGCAAGCCGGCCGTGAAGCCCGCCGTCAAAACACGCGCCAAGCCATCCGTTAAACCGGCGAATAAGACGGCGACCAAGACCGCCACCAAAGCAAAACCGAAGGCTCCAGCCCGCGCACCCGTGGCAGCTGCCCGTAAAAGCCCCACCCGAGCCCGATGAAACTATTCCCCTACGGTCACGCCACCCACCCGCAGTGGCCCATGGCCGCAGGGCTGGTGCTGGCGCAATTGCGCGCCCACATGGCCCTGCCCAACTACGCCAGCGCACCCACGCTGGCGCTGCTCTACATCACTGACCACTATGCGCCGCATGCGCAAGAGATCCTTGACCATTTGAGCGCTGAGCTGCCGGAGGTCACCGACTGGAGCGGCACGGTGGGTATTGGTATTGCAGCCAACAACGTGGAGTACTTTGACGAGCCGGCCTTGACCGTGATGCTCTGCGAATTACCGTCCGACCAGTACCGCGTTTTTTCGGGCGTCTCACCGCTGCCGCCGGCGAGTCGTTTCAAGGCGCACACAGCCTTGGTGCATGCTGACGCCAGCACCCCCGATGTGGCTGAATTGATTGAAGAAATGGCCGCCCGCACCGACAGCGGTTACGTCTTCGGCGGCTTGGCTTCCAGCCGCACGAAGACCGTGCAGTTCGCGCTCAGCGGCAATGGCAACCTCAAAGGTCAGGGTGCCGCCAGCGGTGTTTTCAGTGGCGGTCTGAGCGGCGTGGCTTTTGCCCGCGCTATGCAAAATCCCACGCAGGGCGGCTCACAAGATGCTGACTCTGGCCGTTTGGGTCTGATGTCACGCGTCACGCAGGGCTGTCAGCCGGTGTCCAAGAGTTACCAGATAACAGCCTGTGAAGGCAACGTCATCACCGGGCTCAACGACCAACCGGCGCTGGAGGTGATGTTGGGCGACCTCGACATCTCGCTGGACGATCCGACAGAAGCCATCGACAAAGTGCGGCGCACCTTGGTCGGCCTGAGCCGCGCCGAACACAGCTTGGCTGACGGCACGGTCAGACGCGCCGGTCAGTTTGGTGCAGATGTGCTGGTTCGTCATTTGATCGGGCTCGACCCGTCGCGCAAAGGCATTGCCATCGCCGATCTGCCCGAAGTCGGCATGACGCTGGCTTTTTGCGAGCGCCATGCGGCAGCGGCGCGGGCTGATTTGATGCGTGTCTGCGCTGAAATCCGAGAAGAACTCGAACCGCAAGAGGTCACTGCGGAAGTGGCTCAGGCACTGGGCGCCGGTGAGGCCGAGTCCGCGCCGCATCTGGCGCGCGGCATCGCCGGTGCGATTTACGTGAGTTGCACCGGCCGCGGCGGACCGCACTTTGGCGGTCCCAGCGCTGAGCTGCAAATCATCCGTCGCGCCTTGGGTGACGTGCCTTTGGTGGGCTTTTTTGCGAACGGTGAAATCGCCCGCAACCATGTCTACGGCTACACCGGCGTGTTAACCGTTTTCACCGCGAGCCGCTGATTTTGACGCCGACAGAGTCTGGTCATAGCCAGTTCGAATTGCTTCGGCAGCGGCGTTTCGCGCCGTTTTTCTGGACGCAGTTTTCAGGGGCGATGAACGACAACCTGTTCAAGTTCGCCTTCACCATGCTGGTGACTTACCAGCTCAGTGTGGCTTGGTTGCCGCCAGCGATGGCGGGGCTGGTGATTGGGGCGGTCTTCATCTTGCCGTTTTTGCTGTTCTCGGCCACCAGCGGCCAGTTGGCAGACAAGTACGACAAGACCCGCATCATGCGCTTCGTCAAGAACGTCGAAGTGCTCATCATGCTGCTGGCTGCGGCTGGCTTCTTGACCACCGACACCGCGTGGCAAGTGCCGCTGTTGTTGGGCTGCACCTTCATGATGGGATTGCACTCGACCTTGTTCGGGCCGGTCAAGTTTTCTTACATGCCGCAGGCGCTGCGCGAGTCCGAGTTGATGGGCGGCACCGGCATGGTGGAGATGGGCACCTTCGTAGCGATTTTGC
The DNA here is from genome assembly GCA_041172005.1 of Pseudomonadota bacterium. Taxonomy (GTDB): domain Bacteria; phylum Pseudomonadota; class Gammaproteobacteria; order Burkholderiales; family Burkholderiaceae_C; genus Polaromonas. Next base: position 1,349 of record JBEDKR010000086.1, on the reverse strand, counting down.
TGGGCAATGTCGCAGGTGGTTTGCTGGTGGCACTGCCGGGCACGGGCCCGCTGTATGTGGCGGTGGTTTGCGTCACGTTGGCCGTGGCGGGCCGCGTCGTGGCGCAGTTCATTCCCGCGGCCCCGGCCACTGACCCCGAGCTGCGCATCAACTGGAATCCCTTGTCTGAAACTTGGCGCAACCTGAAGCGGGCGCATGCGCAGCCGATGGTTTTCCGGGCCCTGCTCGGCATCAGTTGGATGTGGTTTTTTGGTGCGGTTTTCTTGAGTCAGTTCCCGAGCTTTGCCAAAGAAGTTCTGCACGGCAACGAGCAGGTGGCGTCTTTGCTGTTGGTGGTTTTTTCGATTGGCATCGCGATAGGTTCGCTGCTGTGCGAAGTGCTGGGGAAACGGCAAGTCGAGATTGGTTTGGTGCCGCTGGGCGCCATTGGCATGACAGTTTTCACGGTGGATCTGTACTTTGCTTCGCGCAACTTGCCGCCTGTAGCGCTGATGGGTGTGGCCGAGTTTGTGCAGACGCCTGCGCATTGGCGCGTCATGGCAGACCTTGGCTTGTTGAGCCTGTCGGCCGGCCTTTACAGCGTGCCGATGTATGCGCTGATTCAGTTGCGCAGCGAGGTCACGCACCGCGCCCGCATCATCGCGGCCAACAACATTTTGAACGCCCTGTTCATGATCGTTAGCGCTGTTCTGGCGGGTGCCTTGCTCAAAGCTGGGCTCGGCATTCCTGCTGTATTTTTGGCGGTTGGTTTGGCCAATACACTGATGACCGCCTATATTTTTCTGGTCGCGCCTGAGTATTGGCAACGCTTTAAGCGCTTGCTCGGCTTACGGCTCTAAGCGACTCAGCTGCGCTGGCACTGAGGCGTGACGGAGAAGGACTTTATGTTGAAAGTATGTGTGCTGGGCGCTGGTGCCTTAGGTTGCGCGATGGGCGGTGTGCTAACCGAAGCGGGCCATGAGGTCTGGCTGATCAATCGCAATGCGGCGCAAGTTGACGCCATGATGCAGCGCGGCTTGGTGCTGCGCACTGACGGCGTCGACCGCACGGTGCGGGTTCGCGCCGTCACGTCAGCGGCTGGCGTTGACAGCGCCAGCGGCCCGGCTGATCTGCTGATCGTGCTGGTCAAGTCTTTTCACACCGAAGAAGCCATGCGCTCAGCAGTATCGCTGGTCGGACCGCAAACGGTGGTGCTGTCACTGCAAAACGGTTTGGGCCATGAAGACGTGCTGGCCGAGATCGTTGGCCGCGACAAGCTCTTGGCGGGCAAAACGTACGTGGGCGGTACGCAGTTAGCGCCGGGTCATGTCATTGCCGGCACGCGCCAAAAGCTGACCGTGATTGGCGAG
>JBEDKR010000085.1:0-7387 GCA_041172005.1 Pseudomonadota bacterium | reverse complement strand
TGGTTGCGCAAGATCAGTGCTTCGCCGTTGCCGAGGTCGCGCACCAGTGATGCTTGTTCATCAAGGTTGAGCACCACGCCGTAGTAGTCGTGGTAGCTGATCTTCAAAAAGCGCATCGCCGTTTGCGTGATCGGCAGCAAGCCGCATTCGAGTGAAGACACCGCCATCGAGGCCCAGCTGTGGGTGTGGATCACGCAGGCCACTTCAGGGCGGGCTTCGTGCACGGCGCTGTGAATCACGTAGCCAGCTTTGTTGATGCCGTAGTTCAAATCACCGAAATCAGGCTGCGCCAATATCTTGCCCTGATGGTCAATTTTGATCAGGCTTGACGCTGTGATTTCTTCGTACATCATGCCGTAGGCATTGATCAGGAAAGCACCTTCTTCGTCAGGCACGCGGGCCGAGATGTGGTTGGCCATCATGTCGGCCATGCCGTAATGCTCGACCAACCGGTAGCAGGCCGCAAGGTCGACCCGCGCCTGCCATTCGGCTTCACTGCAACGGTCTTTCATGCTTGAAATTTGCAAATGGCTGGGCGTAGTCATGCGTGTCTCCTGAAGATTTTAAAAAGTGCCGGGGCCTCAGGCTTCGGGCAGGGCCAAATTGGTCGGTTGGCGTTTTTCAATGGCAAATTTAAGCAGCGCTGCACTGCGGAAAATGCCGTGCGCAAACTTACCGTAGGGCAAAGTCAAAAACAAAGCCATCACAGCGCCCAAATGCACGGCCAACAGCAGGGCCATGGAAGAGGTGTCACGCCAAGCCAGTAAGGCCAAACCCGTCAAACTCACCCAAAACAGCAAGACGATGAAACCGCGGTCCATCGGTTTTTGGGCCGCATCACCATGGCTGGGGTGACGGCTGAAGTTGAGCCAGAGCAAACCCGCAGGGCCTATCAGCAAACCAATACCACCAACCGTGCCGAGCAACACGGGCAAGCTGGTGTAGCCGTAAGGCGCTTGCCAATTGAACAGGTAGTGGTAGAGCGTCGCAACCGAGGTGGCCGCAAAACACAACATGAAGCCGTAGAAGGTCAGGTGGTGAAAGCGCCTGCGCCAGAGCGTGGGTTTGTCATCGTCGTTCGGGCAGCCTTCTATCGGCTCGTTGCCGCTGGTCTGGTTGGCGCCGTCCAAGTACTTCAAACGCAGCGCTGCAGAGGTCGCTTCCATGGCAGCTTCGCCCAAGGCGTTGGAGGCTGTGGCCGGTGAAACGTCGCGCCAAAAACTGCGCACGCCCAGCCCCAAGGCCAGCACGGCGAACAAGAAGATCGGCGCGAACATCGAGACCAGCAGGTTGTGCGGAAAGATGGCGTAGAAATTACCCGCCAGCGGCTCGTGAAAGAGCTGACCTTGCGCTTGAATAGCCAACACCAAAAACAGCGCAAGGCCAGCGGCCAGCGCCAGCGCCACCGTCAAGCCCTGACGCTTGTAGAGCGCACCGAGCGCTGGCGGCCACGCGTAATCTGCATAGGTCTGGACGCGCACTTGAGCCATGGCCTTCGGCACATTGATGGCGAATTCGTGCGGAGGCGAATACTGGCAAGCATGCAAACAAGCACCGCAGTTGTGGCACAGATTGGCCAGGTAATGAATGTCGGCTTTGCCGAATTCGAGGTGACGCGTCATGGCTGGAAACACCGCGCAAAAACCTTCGCAGTAGCGGCAGGCATTGCAAATTTGCATTTGCCGGCTGACTTCAGTTTCGTTCGCTGTCAGCGACAGATCGCCAGTGGCCAGGGCTCGCGCCTCGCGGGTCAGGGCTTCAAGCTGCTGCATGGTGGTCTTCCGTCAAAGTCGTTGGTGTGGAGTCTGCATTTACGTTCTGGGCCATGGCTGCCTTGGCCGCTTGAACCCCGGCAATGCGGCCAAAGGCCGTGCCGATGGTCATGCCAACACCGGCGGTGTAGCCCTTGCCCAGGACGTTGCCGGCCATCAGCTCGCCAGCTGCAAACAGGTTCGGGCTGGCTTGGCCGCCGAAATGCACGGCAGTCGTTTCGTTGGTTTTCATGCCCAAGTAAGTGAAGGTGATGCCGGGTTTGAGCGCGTAACCGTAAAACGGCGCGGTATCAATCGGCCGCGCCCAATGTGTCTTGGCGGGGCTCAAGCCTTCGGTGTGGCAGTCGTCGAGCACGGCGTGGTCAAAGGTACCCACCTTGCACGCAGCGTTGTAGTCGTGCACGGTTTTGACAAAGGCTTGTTCGTCAAGGCCGAGCTGACGCGCCAGCTGCTCCAAGGTGTCGGCTTTTTCGCCAGGAAACACAGGCGGCATGAAGCGACCCACCGCCTTGGCGTCAATGATCGAGTAAGCCACTTGCGCGGGTTGGTGCGCTACCAAACGTCCCCAGATCGCATAGCGTTTGGGCCAAAAATCTTCGCCTTCGTCATAAAAACGCTCGGCATGTTTGTTCACCACCACGCCCAGCGACACACAGTCAACCCGCGTGCAAATGCCGCCGTCGTACAGCGGCGCGCGGGCGTCAACAGCGACGCAATGACTCTGGTCTGGTTCACCGGTTGTGTCGGCGCCTTGGTCGATCAAGTCGCGCAGCAGCACGCCCATGTTGTAGCGCGTGCCGCGAATGGCAAAGTTGTCGGACGGCCATTCGCCAGCGGCGTTCTGACCCCAGACGTCACGCATCCATTCGAGGTTGGACTCAAAGCCACCGCTGGCCACCACGCAGGCCCGCGCTTCTATGCGCTGGCTGCCCTCGGGGCCAGTCATGTGCGCGGCCACAAAGCGGCCGTCTTGGAGTTCAAGACGGTTCACCGTCGTCTCGTAACGCACCTCGATACCCAAATTTTCTGCGCTGCGGTAATAAGCGTTCATGAGCGCTTTACCACCGCCCATGAAAAACGCGTTGGTGCGCGAGAGGTGCAGCGTGCCCGACAAGGAAGGCTGGAAACGCACACCGTGATGACGCATCCAGTCGCGGCAATTCGACGATTCGCGAATCGCCAAGCGCGCCAGTTTTTCATCGGTCAGACCGCCGGTGACTTTGAGCAAGTCTTGCCAGAATTCTTCTTCTGGATAAGCCTCGGTCAGCACGTCTTGCGGCGCGTCATGCATGCAGCGCAAGTTGCGCGTGTGCACCGAATTGCCGCCACGCCATTCGCGCGGAGCCGACTCCAGCACCAGCACGCTGGCGCCCGCCTCACGCGCCATCAGCGCCGCACACAAGGCGGCATTGCCGCCGCCAATCACCAAAACATCCAGCATTCAGACACTCCCCACTGTTGGCTTACCCGAAACATGATGGTACAGACTGTAGAGCAAGCGACGTCGACCTGAAAGCAGGTGTGCCACATGGGGCCATCACGATTCGTGATGGCATTATCTTCAGCTGATCAGGCGAGCCCCGACCCAGCGGCCAGAATGCACAGCATCGCGCGCGCAATCGGCTAGCACCACGCGCGCGGCCAGACCGGCCGGCGAGAGTTCGTCGTCAGACAAGCTGCACAGCGCGGCAGCCCGCCGCGCCAGCGTGTCGCTGATCTCGGTGAGCTTGAAGCGTTGCGCCGCGTCGGCATAGCGGCCGACCGCTGCCCATGGCTGCACGGTGCAACCAAAACCGCTGTCCACCGCGTCCATCAGCATGGCCAGCGAGTCGATTTCAGCCACCACGTTGGGCTTGCACTTGGCCCGCGCAAAGGCGCTCTCCAAGGTGCTGCGCAAACCGTGCGAGCCGGTCGGCAAGATCAGCCGCAAACCGGCCAATTGCGCCACGCTCATGCGCTTCGGAGCCTTGGCAATGGCCGTTTCCGGCTGCCGCGATTCAATCAAAAAGAGCTTTTCTTCCAGCAGCGGCATGACGCTCCAGCGTCGTCCGGCCTGGCTGTCAAAGAGGATGGCCAAGTCGAGCTGGCGCGCGTTCAGCATGGCGGTCAGGTGGCCCGAAAGGCTTTCAACCACATGCAAGCGCACCTCCGGGTAACGCTCCCGCATGGCGTGCAACAGCGGCAGTCCGAGCACGGCGGCGGTGGTCGGTGCCATGCCGACACTGACGCTGCCCGACAACCGCGATTCTTGCGCCGAGCGCACCGCCTGCTCCGCATGCCGCAACACCAGCTGCGCTTCTCTGAAAAAAGCCAGCCCGGCCTCGGTCGGCGTCACGCCCTTGGGGCTGCGTTGCAGCAGACGCGTCGACAACTCGCTTTCAAGCCGGCTGATTTGCTGACTCAACGCCGACGGCACCAGCTCCAGATCCAGCGCAGCGCGGCTGATACTGCCGAGCTCAATGACCCGGACCAAGTAACGCAGTTGACGCAGTTCCATAATTTAAATTTTACTCAGCGCAGCCACGGCAGCCTCCGGCGCAGCCACATCGGCGCGCATCATCGGCAGGTGCTGCGGATACTCGCGCTGCATGAAGTCAACCAGCGCCTCGCGCACTTTGCAGCGCAGATCCCAGTTCAAGCCGGCGTCGGCCGAAGTCACCAGCACCCGCAGCTGAATGCCGCTCTGACCAGCCTCGACCACCTGCAACTGGCACAGACGTTTGTCCCATTCAGCTGCGGCCTCACAGACGCGTTGCGCCTCTTCGCGCAGCGGCGCCAAAGGCATGCTGTAGTCCACCCAGATCATGACTGTGCCCATGATCTGGGAGCTGTTGCGGGTCCAGTTTTCAAAGGTGTTTTCAATGAACCAGTGCAAGGGGATGATGAGCCGGCGTTCGTCCCAGATCTTCAGCACCACGTAGGTGGCCGTGATTTCTTCGACCCGGCCCCATTCACCTTTCAGGATCAACACGTCATCCAGCCGAAACGGCTGCGCCAACGCCAACTGCAAACCGGCAATCATGTTGCCTAGCACCGGTCTTGCTGCAATACCGACCACCAGACCCAAGACACCTGCTGAGGCCAGCAGACTCGCCCCGACCTGCCGCGCACCTGGGAAGGTCATCAGCATCAAGGCCAAACCAGCCACCACCACCGCCGTGCTGGCCACCCGCACCAACAGCCGCGTTTGCGTCATGATGCGGCGGGCGTCTTGGTTGTCGGCCACATCGAAGGAATTGCGATCCGAGATGCCCTTGGTCATGCCTTCGAGCGCATTCAAGACCAGCCACGTCAGCGCCACCATCAGCAGCAAGGCATTGCCGTGGCGCACCTGGCTGATCAGCAGGATGGAGTCGGGAGCGGCTTGCCAAACGCTTTGCAATGCAATCAGCGGCAACGCCATGCGGGCCGGTCGCGCGCAACTGGTCACCACCGCAATGGCCACGGGCCCGCGGGCGATACGCCGCAGCACCACAGAGCCAGTTCGGTGCAAGACCAAAGCCACCAGCGTGGCCACCAGCGCACCTAAAAGGACGCCCCAAGCCGGGTCCGTCAAAAGATCAATGAGTTCGTCAGTCAAGTTGTCCATGCCGGGCCGTTACCCGGCCACGCGTGGTTTCACCAGCGCTGCAGCTTCTTTGGCACGGCTGCGTGCGAGCGCGACATCGGCATCAAAAGCCAGCGCCACGCCCATGCGGCGTTTGACAAAACTCTCAGGCTTTCCGAACAGACGAATGTCGGTGTTCGGCACGCTCAGCGCTTGGGCCACGCCGTCAAAGACGATGCCCTTGGCGTCGACGCCGCCATAAATCACAGCGCTTGCACCCGGGCTTTTCAGGGCGGTATTGACCGGCAAACCCAAAATTGCGCGGGCGTGCAGTTCAAACTCGTTTTGCCATTGCGTGCACAGCGTCACCATGCCGGTGTCGTGTGGCCGTGGGCTGACTTCGCTGAACCAGACCTCGTCACCTTTGACAAAAAGCTCCACGCCATACAGACCCATACCTGACGGCTGGCCGTCAAAGCCGACGCCCAAGTTGTCGGTCACGGCTTTTGAAATGTCGCGGCTTTTTTGCAGTGCAGCCGGTCGCATTGGATGCGGCTGCCAGCTTTCGACGTAATCGCCGTTGACCTGGACATGGCCGATGGGTTCGCAAAAATGCGTTTCAATCTCACCGCTGGCGCCCAAGGCCCGCACCGTCAGCTGGGTGATTTCGTAGTCAAAGTCAATGAAGCCTTCGACGATGATGCGGCCATGGCTGACGCGGCCACCGGCCATGGCGTGGTCCCAGGCGGTCTTGACGTCGGCGGGGCCGGCAATCTTGCTTTGTCCTTTGCCCGACGAGCTCATCACCGGCTTGACGATGCAGGGGTAACCGATCTTGTCGTCAATCGCCGCCTGCAACTCGGCCAGCGAATCGCAAAACACATAGGGGCTGGTCGGCAAACCCAGCGTCTCGGCGGCCAGACGGCGAATGCCTTCACGGTCCATCGTCAGGCGCGCAGCGCGGGCGGTGGGCACCACACGCACGATGCCAGCGGCTTCAAGCTCTTCGAGCATCGGTGTGGCAATCGCTTCAATTTCAGGCACCACCAAATGCGGCCGTTCTTGTTCAATCAAGGCCTTGAGTTGCGCCGGATCGCTCATGGTGATGGTCCGCGCATGGTGCGCGACCTGCTGGCCGGGCGCGTTCTCGTAGCGGTCGGTGGCGATGGTTTCAACGCCGAGTCGCTGCAGCGCAATCAGCACTTCCTTGCCAAGCTCACCTGAGCCGAGCAGCATGACTTTGGTGGCGTGCGGCGACAGCGGGGTGCCGAGGGTTGTGCCGGAAATAGAGGGAATAGCGTTGTTTGAAGTGGTCATTGATCGAGATAGTTGAGCGCGGGCACAGCGGTTGTACCGCCAAAGCCAAGCCCTCAAATTTACAGCATGACTGCTGAGCGCAGGTTCTCCGGCTTGGAGAGTCCTTCTGATTCCTGCTTCAAGGTCACAATCTAGCCATGAACAGTGAGACGATTCTTTCAGTGCGAGCGCTCAGCAAGCGCTACGGCAGCAGCACCGTGGTCAACAATTTGTCCTTCAGCATCGCCCCCGGCGAATGCTTGGGCGTGATCGGCCCGAACGGCGCCGGCAAGACCACCACCATCCGCATGTGCCTAGGTTTGACCACCCCCGACGCAGGCGAGGTGATCTTTTCGCCGCCCGGCCAGCCGGCGCTGCACATGCCGCAAGACGCGCTGGCCATCAAGGCGCAGCTTGGCATCGTCAGCCAGTTCGACAGTCTGGACCCGGATTTTTCGTGCAGCGAGAACCTGCTGGTCTTTGGGCGTTATTTCGGCATGCCAGACGCCGTCATCAAGGCGCGTATTCCGCAGCTGCTTGAGTTTGCCTCCCTCACGCACAAGGCCGACGCCAAGCTGACCGAGTTGTCGGGCGGCATGAAGCGTCGCCTGTCGTTGGCGCGGGCGCTGGTGAATGACCCACAGTTGTTGTTGCTCGATGAACCGACCACCGGGCTTGACCCACAAGCCAGGCATCTGATGTGGGAACGCTTGCAGCGGCTGCTGCAGCAAGGCAAATCCATCTTGCTGACAACGCACTTCATGGACGAGGC
>JBEDKR010000084.1:0-7478 GCA_041172005.1 Pseudomonadota bacterium | reverse complement strand
AGCACATTGGAGGCCCTGAAAGAGTTGGTGCAGGCTGCCGGCTTGCAGCACCCGAACGACTTGACGGCACACCACATCGTGCGGCGCCTGACCGACACCGACGTGCGGCTGCTGGCACATCTGCTGATGAACATCGCACCGGGCGCACTGCTGGCGGACGACATCTGCGCGCTGCCGAATGTCTTCAAGCAGTATTGGCCGATGGCCAGTGCGGATCGCTTTGCGGCATCTTCGGCACTGGCGGCGGCTTGAGTTAGCTCGGCCGCCGGGTTGAGTTCACAGGTTTTTTTGCGTTCGCACCTTGAGCACTTGCAGACGCTTGGTCATCGACGTCACGGCTTTGTCTTTGCTCAGCAAGGTGCAGCGGTGCGCCACGGCCAGGTCAATGAACATCTGATCGTCGGCGTCGCTGCACGTCACTGAGGCTTTGGCGGGCACCGGCACAAGCCGCACGTGCGCATCAAACTGCGCCAGCACATCACCAGCGCTCAGGGCATAAAACACCAAGCGCGGAACAATCTGCGGATAGCCCAACACGCGCTCCAACTCGATGCGCATCGGCGCCGTAGCGATCCAGTCCAAGCTGCGCGCTGCAAGGCCGTCGCGAATCGGCTGAGCCGCTGCGTCGTTGAAGACAAACACATCGAGCACGATGTTGGTGTCGAGAATCAGCAGCGGTAACAGTGGTGAAGGCCGCGCCAAAGGCAACGGAGCAGCGCTCACTCCGCTGTCGGGTTGACAGCCGGCGCAGGTTTACCGCGAGCCGATCCAGCGATCATGTCGAAGCGAAACAGCCGGCATTCAATCGGGCCGTTCCACATCGGCACACGGCGCGATTCTTTCAGCCGCATTTTGCTCGGCAGCTTCAAGTCAGGCGTGAGGATGTGGGCCGTCCAGCCGGCGTAGTTTTTCTTCCAGTGCGCGGCCAGTTGCGGGAAGAAATCAGTCACCTCTTCGCCGCTGGCGGTCTGCGCTTGCTCGCGTCCAGGGTTGGCTGAGCGGTCACGCGACACCTGGGCCTCTGCCTCGCGTGCGCTGGGCAGCGCACGGCCAAATTCATCGATGCCCTGACGCCGATCGTCACGCGCTTGCGTGCCCGAGATACCGGCCACACCGGCAACGTCAATACGCTCGCCATACGGCGGGTTGAGCAGCATCACGCCCGATGGTGCGGGCGGCATGCGTTGCAAGGCGTCACCGCCGCGCAACTGCACGGCATTGGCCACGCCAGCGCGCTCGGCATTGCGCTCGGCAAAGTCGACCATCCGGAACGAGACGTCACTGCCGAAGACAGGCGCCATCGGTTCGGTGATGGCTGCCTCGGCTTGGTCCAGCAGACCTTCCCAGACGTGCGGCTGGAAGGGCAGGTATTTCTGAAAAGCAAAACGGCGGTTGATACCCGGTGCGATATTGCACGCGATTTGCGCCGCCTCAATGACGATCGTGCCCGAGCCGCAGCAGGGGTCATACAGCGGCACGCCTTGTTCACACAAGCCGTCTTCACCGCTCCAGCCACTGGCCGCCAACATGGCCGCGGCCAAGGTTTCTTTCAAAGGTGCGTCGCCTTTGTCTTCGCGCCAGCCGCGCTTGAACAGCGGCTCACCCGAGGTATCGATGTACACGGTCACGGTGTCTGTCGTCAAGTGCACATAAATCCGCACATCGGGCCAACGCGTGTCGACATCAGGCCGAACATCGAACTTGCTGCGAAAGCGGTCCGCCACCGCGTCCTTGATTTTCAAGGCCGCGAAGTTCAGGCTGGTCAGGGGGCTGTGCTGCGCCGTGACCTCAATCTTGAAAGTCTGCTTCGGCGTGAACCAAATTTCCCAGGCGACTTCGGCCGCTGCGTTGTACAAATCTTGCTCGTTACGATAGGGCTTGTGCTGCAACTCAATCAGCACGCGCTGCGCCAACCGGCTGTGCAGGTTCAGCTGCTGCGCTTCGCGCCACGAGCCCTGCAGCTGCACACCGGCCCGCCAGGAACGCCCAGCAATCCCCGTGATGCGGTGGACTTCAGCCGCGAGCAGTTCTTCAACACCCGCAGCACAAGGGAGAAAAAGTTGGAGTTGATTCATAGTGTTTTTCTAAGATTAGCCGGGGCAATGCGCAGCGCTTCGCGGTATTTAGCCACGGTACGGCGGGCGCATTCGATGCCCTGCTCTTTCAGCATTTCGGAAATTTGGTTGTCGCTGAGCGGCTTGACTAGGCTCTCGGAGGCGACGAATTGTTTGATCAGCGCGCGCACCGCCGTGCTCGACGCGTTGCCGCCCGACTCGGTGCCGAGCGCCGAGCCAAAGAAATACTTCAGCTCAAACGTGCCGTAAGGCGTGCTCATGTATTTGGCGGTGGTGACGCGTGAAATGGTCGATTCGTGCAGACCCAGCTCGTCAGCGATTTCACGCAACACAAGTGGCCGCATGGCCAACTCACCGTGCATGAAGAAGTTTTTTTGCCGCTCAACAATCGCCGTAGAGACCCGCAAAATCGTGTCGAAGCGCTGCTGAATATTCTTGATGAACCAACGGGCTTCTTGCAGGCGCTGCTGCAAGGCCGCGCCGCCCTGACCCTTGTGCTGCTTCAGGGCGTTGGCATAGATATCGTGCACGCGTAGCTTCGGCATGACCTCACCGTTGAGCGAGACCTTGAAGCCGCGACCGGATTTGACGACCAGCACATCGGGCACCACCACGTTGCGCTCTACATTTACAAAGCGCCGGCCCGGCTTCGGGTCCAGCCGGCCAATCACACCGATGGCCAGTTTGATGGCGGCTTCCGGAAATCCGCACAGCAGCGTCAGGCGCTTCACGTCGCGCTTGGCCAGCAATTCCATCGGCTGCTTGCAAATGGCCATGGCCGCACGGACTTCTTCTGTGTTCTTACAGTCAAGCAATTGCAGGCTCAAGCACTCGCCCAAGTTGCGCGCGCCGACACCGGCGGGCTCCATGTGCTGCAAGAGATTCAGCGCCATGGCGAAGTGCTGCTCCAGCTCTTCCGCCTGCTCCAAGTCGTCACCCGCCAGCCCCGCTGCCAGCGACGCCAACGTGTCTTCCAAGTAACCGTCGTCGTTGAGCGACTCGATCAAAAAGTGCAGCGCGGCGCGGTCCTCGTCTGACAAACGCAGGCCCAAGGACTGACGGTGCAAATGGTCTTGCAGCGACTCTTGGCTGCGCGCCAGTTCGGACGCGTCGACGTCTTCGCTGTCGTCGTTGTTGTTCTTGCGGGCCGGCGCGTCGCTGCCCCACTCGCTGTCGTCGGGCGCCGACTCGACTGTGCCGTCGCCCTCCCAACTTTCTTCTAATTTGGGTTCGCTGCCCTCGGACTCACTGCTGCTGGCTGTCTTCTCATCAGCGCTGCTGCTGGCAGTGCTGTCGCTGGCTGAATATTCGAAGTCGCGATTGTCTTGGCTGACCGGCGCATCGGCCTCAGCCAAGCCAAATTCTTCACGCGACGCAGCTTCTTCCGTGACTTCCAAAAACGGGTTTTCATCGAGCATCTGCTCGACTTCCTGGCTCAGCTCCAGCGTGGAGAGTTGCAGCAGGCGAATCGACTGTTGCAACTGCGGCGTCAGCGCCAAGTGCTGCGAGACGCGAAGGGACAAGCCTTGTTTCATGTCACATCTTGAAATGTTCGCCGAGATATACCCGGCGCACATCTGCGTTGTTGACGATTTCGGACGGCGTCCCCATCGCCAGCACATGGCCTTCACTGATGATGTAAGCGTGATCGCAAATGCCCAGCGTTTCGCGCACGTTGTGGTCGGTGATCAGCACGCCAATGCCGCGCGCTTTCAAGAAACCGATGATGCGCTGGATTTCAATGACGGCGATCGGATCGATACCGGCGAAGGGCTCGTCCAACAAAATAAAACGCGGCTGCGTGGCGAGGGCTCGGGCGATCTCAACCCGGCGGCGTTCACCACCCGACAGTGCTGGCGCCGGCGAGTCGCGCAAATGTTCGACCCGCAGCTCTTGCAGCAAGCTGTCTGTGCGCTGGCGAATCTCGGCTTCGCCCAGTGGTTTGCCCGCATCGTCAACCTGCAACTCCAGCACGGCGCGCACATTTTGCTCAACCGTGAGTTTGCGAAAGATCGAAGCCTCTTGCGGCAAATAGCTCAGGCCAAGTCGGGCACGGCGGTGAATCGGCATGCGTTCGACGGCTTGGCCGTCGATGCTGATCTGGCCGGCGTCAGCCCGCACCAAGCCAACGATCATGTAGAACGATGTTGTCTTGCCCGCGCCGTTCGGGCCCAGCAGACCGACCACTTCACCACTTTGCACGGCGAGCGAAACGTCCTTGACGACCTTGCGGCTGCCGTATGATTTTTGCAGACCCTGCGCGACGAGGCGACTGGGCGTGGGGGCTTGCTTGGGGGCCAGATCCATCAGGGAGTTCTTAATTTTTTTCAACGCCCAGCGTGGTGCTGGGTCGAAGGCTGGGGGATGGGACGGCATTGGCAGGCGCAGTCGGGGCTGCACTGGCGGCACCCGCTGCGGCAGGTGCCGGGGCGCGAGGTGCCAGCAAGGCGCGCACACGCCCGCTTGGGTTCGAAGGGGTGCGGACTGGCTGAGCACTGCCATCGACCGTGAAGACATCGGTGGTGTTCTCGTAGCGAATCAACGCGCCATTCGATTCGTCGGCCAGTTTGCCACCTACATAACGACGCAGCACGGCTTTGCGGATGAACTTGACGTTGTCGGCTTGGCTGTCGTATTCAATGCGCTCGCCTTCGCCCTCGATGACTTCATCAACACCGTCGCGCTTGCTGCGGTAGTAAGCCAGTTTGCCGGGCTCAGCGATGACCACGGCCTGCTGATAGCCCTGGGCGTCTTGCGTCACGTCGACGCGGGCACCCCGAATCAGGATGGTGCCTTTGGTGATGATCACGTTGCCAATGAAGATACTGCTCTGCTTGAGGTCGTCATAGCGCAGCGAGTCTGACTCGGCGTTCATGGGCTTGTCGCGGTCGGCTTTTTCAGCCAAGGCCGGAAGTGCCGTCAGCAGGGCCAAAGTCAGCAACAGAGAAGATGTGTAGTTCATAAGGGGCACGAATCTTGCTAATTTTAACTTCTGATTGTAGCCAGCACGCGCACCCAGAGAGTGTCTTGCCCATATAAAAAGCCGCCTGTTACAAGGCGGCTTTGTCATGGCAGCGTTTGTCTAACGTTATTTGCTTTTGCGGGCCAAGGTGATCAGGTGGTCGGTGACCGACAGCGCACGCTCCATAGTGCCAGCCAAAGAACCCGAGGTGTAGTAACGGCCTGCTACGCCCAAGGCCGGCACGCCGTCGACCTTGAAGGCGTCTTGCAACTGGGTCGCTTTGCGGGCTTTCATGTTGACCGGGAATGAGTTGTACAACTCGCTGAATTTGGCTTTGTTGAGGCCTTGCTTTTCAGCCCAAGCGGCCACCAGATCAGCGGTGTTGAGCGCCTGCTTTTCGACGTGAATCGCATAGAAAACCTTTTTGTGCAGGGCCTCGACTTTGCCCAAGGCTTCCAGCACGTAATAGAGACGCTGCTGCGGTTCGAAATCAGGCCGAAATGAAACCGGAACGCGCCGGACGACGACATCTTTGGGGGCTTTTTTAATCCACGCTTCGAGTTGTGGTTCAAAGACGTTGCAGTGCGGACAGCTGTACCAAAAGAACTCAACCACCTCAACTTGGCCGGCGGCGGCGTCGACCGGTGCCGGCTTGTCCAGCTGCACATAGTCAATACCCTCGGTGAGTGGCTTGCCTTGGGCTTGCGCCGTCAGCGGCAGTGCGGTCGTCAGGCCGGCCAAGGTGGCGGCAGCCAAAGCGGCTTGCGAAAATTCACGACGTTGCATCAATGTGTCATCCTTAATGAATTGGGGGGTTATTTTTGAACGCGCACCAGCGCGGCTTCTATGCCCCCGCTGTCGAGCCGGGCTTTGGCTTTGTCGGCCTCGTCTTTTTTGTCAAACGGGCCGAGTCGAACGCGGTAGACCACACGACCCGACTGCTCGCGTTCGCTGACGCGGGCCATCAAGCCCATCAACACCAGCTTGGCGCGTTGTTGTTCGGCATCTTCAGGGGTGCGAAAAGCACCTGCCTGCACAAAGTAATTGAAAGGGTCTGCGCCGGCGGCTGGCGCTGCAACAGGTGCAGCGGGCTGTGCTGGTGGTGACAAGGCCGGCAGTGCCAGCGACGGCGGAGCAGCGGCTGGCCCTGCGGCCGCGTCAACTTTGGCGCGGGCCAAATCACCCAGCGGATCTGCGGACGGAGCAGCAGCAGGTGCGGCTTCGGCGGGCGCAGGCTTGACCGCTGGCCTGTTGGCCAGACCGGTATTGGGGTCCCAGTCACGGTTTTTCTGCGCCTCAGCGGCCTCATTTTCAGCCGCGCGGGCTGGCGTCTTATTCATAAAGGGCATCGGCACTTTGGTGATGTAGACGGCCACAGCCAATGCCGCACCCAGTCCGAGAAGGGCGCCCAGAATGAAACCCAGAAGGGTTCCGCCGCGTTGCTTTTTCATAGTCAGTTTCTTCACATTTTTGCCGGTGCGCTCACGCCCAGCACTTGCAAACCATTGTGCAACACCTGACGCGTCGCAGCCACCAGCGCCAACCGCGCCAGCTTGACATCTTCGTCATCCACTAGGATGCGCTCGGCGTCGTAGTAGCTGTGGTAATTGGCGGCCAATTCGCGCAGATAAAAGGCCACGTCATGTGGCGCAAAACCGCTGGCCGCATTGCTCAGCATGTCGGGGTATTTGGCCAGCAGCAGCATCAAAGACTGAGCTTGCGGGCTGTCCAGCGGCGAGAGATCCACGTCGAGCAGCTCATCGGCAATCGCCAACACGCGCTCGGCTCTGAACTGCTGCTCGTCTTGTCCGCTTTGAAGCATGACTTTGATGTCTTCATCGTCCAGGCCCGCATGGCGCAGCAGCACCGAACAAATGCGCGCGTGGGCGTATTGCACGTAGTAGACGGGGTTTTCGTTGTTCTTGGCCAGCGCCAAATCAATGTCAAAAACGTATTCGGTGTCGGGCTTGCGGCTGAGTAAAAAGAAGCGCACCGCGTCCTTGCTGGTCCACTCGATCAAGTCTCGTAGCGTGACATAGCTGCCAGCGCGTTTGGAGATTTTCACTTCCTCGCCGTGACGCACCACGCGGACCATGGTGTGCAACACATAGTCGGGGTAGTTGGCGGGAATGCCGGCACCCGCCGCTTGCAAGCCGGCGCGCACGCGGGCAATCGTGCCGTGGTGGTCCATGCCTTGGATGTTGATGGCGCGGGTGTAGCCCCGCTCCCATTTGGCTAGGTGGTAAGCGACGTCGGGCACAAAGTAGGTGTAGCTGCCGTCGCTCTTTTTCATGACGCGGTCTTTGTCGTCACCATAGTCGGTCGACTTGAGCCACAGCGCGCCATCCAGCTCGTAGGTTTTGCCAGCTGCTTTCAGCTTGCCGACGGTCTGCTCGACCCGGCCCGAACTGTACAAGCTGGACTCCAAGTAATAGTTGTTG
>JBEDKR010000083.1:0-7501 GCA_041172005.1 Pseudomonadota bacterium | reverse complement strand
TCCGTCGCTGCTGACATCGACAGCCTGGGCGCAAGCTTGGCCGGAAAAACCCGTCCGTTTCGTCTTGTCGCAACCTGCTGGCTCAGGCCCCGACAACGTGGCACGCATCATCAGCGAGCGACTCTCCAAGTCGCTTGGTCAAGCGGTGGTCATGGACAACAAACCGGGTGGCCAGAACGTCATTGGGGCGCAAACCGCGGCTCGCGCAGCGGCCGACGGCTACACCTTTTACTTCGCCACCACGGCGGCCTTGGTGACCAACGCCTACCTGTTCAAGTCGATGCCTTACGACCCACAAAAAGATTTTGTGCCGGTCGCATTTGTGGGCAAAAGCCCTTTTGCCGTGCTGGTGCGCGCGGAATCTCCGATCCAGAATTTGCCAGACCTGTTGGCCCGCGCTAAGGCCGGTGCTGGCAAAGTCTCTTTGGGCAATGAAGGGCCACGAACCTTCAGCGGTATGATCGCCCGCTTTTTGAATGCCCGCTCCCAAGCCGAGCTCAACTTGGCGTCCTATGCCTCAGTGAGCGTGGCGGTTCAAGATGCGATTGGGGGGCACATTGACGCTGTGGTAGCAGACATAGCGTCAACCGCGCAATTGGTGCGCCAAGGCCGTCTGCGCATGCTCGCGGTGACCTCCGCCACGCGCGTACCCGGCTGGGAGCAAGTGCCCGCGCTGGCAGAAACGTTTCCCGGCTTTGACATGAGCGGCTGGTTTGCGCTGGTCGCGCCGACAGGGACACCGAAGCCAGTGATCGAACGCATGAACCGTGAGTTCAATGCAGCCACAGCGGACAAGGAAGTCGCCGCCAAAATCACCGCCGCCGGCCCCCTGCCAGAATCCGGTATGTCGGTCGATCAAGTCGGCGCTTTCCTCAAAAACGAGCACCAGCGCTGGGCTCAGATCACCAAAGAAATCGGCGTCTTGCCTGAGTAGGCCGCATAACGGCTACTCGTAGACCACTTGCGCCAAACCCTTGTCCGCCTGCGCCATCCAACTGGCCAGTGCGGCATCGGTCGGGTAGAACTTCGCAGCGTCACCGAGTTGCAGTTCAGCCGTCGCGCCATCGCGGCGCAGACTCAGACGCACCGACAAACCGCGCAAGACCTCGCTCTCATCCAAGGCTGAGATTTCTCGCCTAGGCGGGAAGTCTTTGATCATGCGTGGAATGTCGGGAGCGTTGCCGTTGACGGCCACACGCAGGTATTTGCCGAAGCGGCAACGCGCTTCTTCCAAGTCCCAAACCTGCGTGACTTTGAGGCGAAAACCACCGGCAAAACGGTCCGGCTGCAAGCTGGCCTGCACGATGACGAGCTCGTCGTCTTTGAGTTGATTGCGGTGTGCGTTGAGGACGTTTTCATCGGCCGTGGCTTCAATCACGGCCGTCTTGTCGTCGAGCTTGAACAAGGCCAGTTTGCCGCGCTGACCGTTGATGACGCGCAGGTCATTGACGATGGCCGCGATGAGTTGCGGCTCGCGTGAATCGATCAGGTCTTCGATCTTGCGCTTGGCGAACTTGCGTACTTCGAGCTCGACTGCGTCAAACAAATGCCCCGACAAATAAAAGCCGACCGCGGTTTTTTCGTAGGTCAGGCGCGTTTTCACGCCCCAAGGCATGGCCTCAACCAGCGGCGGTTCTTGCGTGCTGGCGGCATGTGAGTCCGACATGTCGAACAGCCCACCTTGGTTGGCGTTGGCCTGCGTGGCAGCAGAGAATTCAAAGGCCCGATCCACCGACGCCAGCAGCTCGGCGCGGTTCAGGTGTAGGTTGTCAAACGCGCCGGCTTTGATGAGGGCTTCGACCGTGCGCTTGTTGAGTTTGGACTTGTCGACACGCACGCAAAAATCAAAGAGCGAGGTGAAGGGGCCGCCCTCTTCGCGCGCAGCGACCATCGCCGCAACTGCTTGCTCTCCGGTGCCTTTGATGGCGCCCAAGCCGTAGCGGATGCTTTTGTCAGTGATCGGCTCAAAGCGGTAGTGGCCGCGGTTGACGTCAGGCGACTCGAAGCTGATGCCCATCTTCACGGCATCCCCAAACAGAATTTTCAGCTTGTCGGTGTCATCCATTTCCACCGTCATGTTGGCGCAGAAAAACTCGGCCGTGTAATGCACTTTGAGCCAAGCCGTGTGATACGCCAGCAGCGAGTACGCGGCAGCGTGCGACTTGTTGAAGCCGTAGCCGGCGAACTTCTCCATCAAGTCAAAAACTTCGTCGGCCTTGGCTTCGACAATGTCGTTCTTGGCAGCGCCATCACGAAAGATCTGCCGGTGTTGGGCCATCTCATCCGCATCTTTTTTACCCATGGCTCGGCGCAGCATGTCGGCGCCGCCCAGCGTGTAGCCGCCCAGAATCTGCGCGGTCTGCATCACCTGCTCTTGATACACCATGATGCCGTAGGTTTCGGACAGCATGTCGGCCACCAGCGGATGCGGGTAGATGACTTCTTCGCGGCCCTGCTTGCGCGCCACGAAGGTGGGAATCAGATCCATCGGGCCAGGCCGGTACAGCGCGTTCAGCGCGATCAAGTCTTCAAGCCGGGTAGGACGCGCGTCTTTCAGCATGCGCTGCATGCCACTGCTTTCAAACTGAAACACCGCCTCGGTCCTGCCCTCCGCAAATAATTTGTAGACCTTGGCGTCATCCAGCGGCAGGTTTTCAAAGGCAAAATTTTCTTGGCCCGCATGGCGTTTCATGATGAACTCGCGCGCGATTTCAAGAATGGTCAGCGTCGCCAAACCCAAGAAGTCGAACTTCACCAGACCAATGGCTTCAACGTCATTTTTGTCGTACTGGCTGACCGCCGAGTCGCTGCCGGGCTGCTGGTAGAGCGGGCAAAAATCGGTCAGCTTGCCGGGCGCAATCAACACACCTCCCGCGTGCATGCCGACGTTGCGCGTCAAGCCTTCGAGCTTGCGTGCCAGTTCCAGCAACGTGCGCACGTCTTCTTCTTTGCTTTCGCGCTCGGCCAAGATGGGTTCGGCCTCGACCGCATAAACCATCTTGTCGTTTTTGTCGCGGTCCGCCGGCGGTAATTGCAGCGATACTGCCTGGCCTGGCTTGTTCGGAATCAGCTTGGAAATGCTGTCGCAAAACCCATAGGGAAAGTCCAGCACACGGCCGACGTCACGAATAGCCGCGCGGGCCGCCATGGTGCCGAAGGTGACGATCTGGCTGACGGCTTCTTTGCCGTATTTGGCTTTGACGTAGTCAATCACGCGGTCG
The DNA here is from genome assembly GCA_041172005.1 of Pseudomonadota bacterium. Lineage (GTDB taxonomy): Bacteria > Pseudomonadota > Gammaproteobacteria > Burkholderiales > Burkholderiaceae_C > Polaromonas. The sequence continues at coordinate 4,280 of JBEDKR010000083.1, read as the reverse complement.
CGATTGGTCTGACAAAAGTCGATGTCGAAGTCGGGCATCGAGACCCGTTCCGGGTTCAAAAATCGCTCAAACAGCAAGTTGTATTGCAGCGGGTCTAGGTCGGTGATGCGCAGCGAATAAGCCACCAAAGAACCGGCACCAGAACCCCGTCCAGGCCCGACCGGGCAGCCGTTGTTCTTGGCCCAGTTGATGAAGTCACCAACGATCAGGAAGTAACCCGGAAAGCCCATCTTCAAGATCACGTTGATCTCAAAATCCAGACGCGCCACGTACTCGGGCCGCTTGCTTTCGCGCAGCGTCTCATCGGGGTAGAGATGCAACAGACGTTCATTCAAGCCTTCATGCGAGGCGTGCCGGAAGTACGCATCAATCGGCAAGTGCACGCCGTCGACGTCGGGCGTCGGGTAGTCGGGCAACATCGGCTTGCCGAGGTCGAGCACCAGATTGCAGCGCTTGGCGATTTCAAGTGAATTGGCCAGTGCCGACGGGATGTCAGCAAACAGCTCGGTCATCTGCGCCTGCGACTTGAAGTACTGCTCACGCGTGAACTTGCGAACACGCCGCGCGTTGCCCAAAATTTCACCCTCAGAAATACACACGCGCGCTTCATGCGCCTCGTAGTCGTCATAGGTCAAAAACTGCACTGGATGCGTGGCGACCACAGGCAACTTGAGGCGCGCCGCGAGCTGCACGGCAGCCACCACATGACGCTCGTCATCAGCACGCTCAGCGCGTTGCAACTCCAGGTAAAAGCGGTGCGGGAACAGGCCGGCAAAATACAAGGCGCATTCCATCGCACGGGTCTGGTCGCCTTGCACCAAGGCTTGGCCCACAGCGCCCGTTTGAGCGCCGGCCAGGGCAATCAGGCCTTCGCCCAACTCTTGCAACCATTCGAGCTTGACGACGGCTTGGTCGCGCACCACGTTTTTAGTCCAGGCGCGGGTTAGCAGCTCAGACAGATTCAGGTAACCGCGGCGGTCTTGCACCAAGAGCAGCAACCGGGCCGGTGGTGCGCTGGCGTCTTTGCCGGGCACCTCGACCCAGACATCGGCACCGATCAAGGGCTTGACGCCCTTGCCGCGTGCTTGCTTGTAGAACTTGACCGTGCCAAAAAGATTCGACAGGTCGGTGATAGCCAAAGCTGGCTGCTGGTTGGCCGCTGCGGCGGCCACAATTTCATCGATCCGGTTGGTTCCGTCGACAACGGAAAACTCGGTATGAATACGCAAATGAACAAACATGCGAATCATTTTAGGCGTCGTACCCGTTGCCAAAGGGACTTGCCAAAAATCGATTTTTCGGTCTTTTCTTACAATCCCGCTCACCATGACCATCCTGAATATTGCGGCTTACCGATTTGTCAGCCTTGCCGACCCACCCGCCTTGCAAAGCGCCATCTGCCAAGCCCTAGAAGGCAGCGAGATCAAGGGCACGGTATTGCTGGCCGAAGAGGGTATCAATCTATTTTTAGCGGGTGAGGCTGGCAGTATTCACAACTTTATGACTTGGCTGCGCAGCGACAGCCGGTTTGCTGGCTTGGCGACCAAAGAAAGTTGGTCGGACACCCAGCCGTTCAAAAAACGGCTGGTGAAAATCAAGCCAGAGGTCATCCGCATGAACCACCCGGCGATTCAGCCTGCCAGCGGCCGTGCCCCAGCGGTTGACGCAAGCACCCTGAAACGCTGGCTAGACCAAGGCCACGACGATAACGGCCAAGCCGTGGTCACACTCGACACGCGCAACGCCTTTGAAGCAGACTGCGGCACGTTTGTAGGCGCGATCGACTGGCGCATCGACAAGTTCACCGAGTTTCCGGCCGCCTTCAGAGCCCACCACACTGAGCTACAAGGCAAGACAGTTGTGAGCTTTTGCACCGGCGGTATCCGCTGCGAAAAAGCCGCTATCTTGATGCGCGAAGCCGGGGTGATCGATGTCTTCCAACTCGAGGGCGGCATCTTGACTTATTTTGAACAAGTCGGCCAAGCGCATTACAAGGGCGGCTGCTTTGTCTTTGACGACAGGCGCGTGGTCGACGCGGCCTTGACGCCTCGACCGGAGCTTGTCGTCACTAACGCGGTCTGAGCAAACCCGGCGAAAAAGAGAGTTTGCACCCGGCCAATGCAGGTTCTGCCGCAGACACGCAAAATAAACGCATGCCCTCATCTAGTCACTCCCCCGCTTTATCTCGGACAAACGACTTGTCTGCACTCGCCCAGCGTTACGCCCTCACAAGGCAGCAAACCGTTGCCTTGACCCGGCCACTCAGCCCAGAAGACTGCCAACTGCAGTCCATGCCCGACGCCAGCCCCGCCAAATGGCATTTGGCGCATGTCACTTGGTTTTTTGAAACCTTTTTGCTGGAGCGTTTTGAGCCCAACTTTGCGCCATACGATGCCAGCTTTCGGGTGCTTTTTAATAGCTATTACAACGCCGTTGGTAGCAAGCACCCACGGCATCAGCGCGGCCTGATCAGTCGGCCCACACTGGCTGACGTGCTGCTGTACCGGCAGCAAGTAGATCAACGCATGCAAGCGCTGATCAGCTCAGTGGCCAGCCGAGAAGCGGCTGATCGCGAAGCCCTGAAAGTGCTTTTGGAACTCGGCTTGCACCACGAGCAACAGCATCAAGAGTTGCTGATCACCGACATCAAACATGCGCTGTCGCAGAACCCGGCCCGACCGGCTTATGCCCAGCGCTGGCCGCTGGCGGGCACACACCCGCAGCCTCTTGGCTGGGTTCGGCAGGCTGGCGGTTTGGTGCGGCACGGCCACGAGCCAACGCTGGACGGCAGCTTTGCTTTTGACAACGAAACGCCTCGGCACCCAGTGTTCGTCGCACCTTTTGAGATGAGCGACCGCCTAGTGACCAACGGCGACATGATTGAATTCATCGAAGACGGCGGCTACCAAAGGCCAGAGCTCTGGCTGTCGATGGGCTGGGATTGGGTGCAACAAGACAGCAAGCAGTTGCCGCTGTATTGGCAGTTAAACGACGGCGCATACAGCAACTTCACCTTGTACGGCCAAGTCGCGGTAGACCCGAACACGCCGGCGTGCCACCTGAGTTATTTTGAAGCCGATGCCTACGCCCGCTGGGCCGGTGCCCGCTTGCCGACCGAGCAAGAATGGGAGCTGGTCGCACGCAGCCAGCCGCAAGCCATCACAGGCAACCTGCAAGACAACGCGGTTTTTCACCCCTTGCCCTTGCAAGAACGACACGACGGTCGGCTGGCCCAACTCTGGGGTGATGTCTGGGAATGGACGCAGTCCAGCTACAGCGCCTACCCGGGCTACGAGCCGTGGGAAGGTTTGGTCGGCGAGTACAACGGTAAGTTCATGTGCCAGCAGTTTGTGCTGCGCGGCGGCTCGTGCGCTACAGCTCAAAACCATCTGCGGGCCAGCTACCGCAACTTTTTTCCGCCTGACGCGCAGTGGCAGTTCAGCGGACTACGGCTGACACGCGACGTCTCTTGATGACGGGCTACCGCGTCACTCCTTCAAGACTTGCAACACGTCCGAACGGAACTCGCGGTTGTACAAAATCACAATCACCACGGCCGTGAAGACAGCAAAAGCGATGGTCGAAAAAAACCAGGCCATGACCGCAAAGCTCAGGTAATAAGCGCGCAAGCCGTCGTTGAAGGTTTCAGCGGCCAGCCCGACCATGCGGCTGGCGCGCGCGGCAAAGACATCGCGGTCAAACTTGCCCGACGCAAAATCAGCGGGCGGCGGCAAGGAGCCGATCAACAACGCCGCAAAGGTGTATTGGCGCATCGACCAGCTGAAGCGAAAAAAGGCGTACACAAAAATGCCAATGATCATCAGCACTTTCAGGTCAAAAATCAGCACTGAAGTCTGCACTGCGAAGGGGATTTCTCGCACCAGTTCACTGGCCCGGTCAGTCGTGCCCAAGAGCGCAAACAGACCGCCAATGATGATGATGGTGGTTGACGAGAAGAAGGCCGGCGTGCTCGACAGGTTCTGCGTGATGATGCCGTCGATCACCCGCGGATCGCGAGACGTGGCTTGCAACAACCAGTAATGCCGGTATCGATTGGTGGCCCACAAAATGGAGGGGCGCTTGAAGTTTTCGTTACGTGAAAACCTTGAATAAGCCAGCCAGACACCAAAAAACCAGACGATCGCCAGCCAGTCGTACCAAGGCAAAAGGGTAAAAATTCGCATGATAAATTTTAAACGTTGCACTCGCTTAAAACGACGCTCATCAGCGCATTCGAACCCACGTTTTCCCTGAACAGCTAAACCGGACCCTGCTGGCCC
>JBEDKR010000082.1:0-7519 GCA_041172005.1 Pseudomonadota bacterium | reverse complement strand
GCCGCCAAGCCAGACGAAAAGCCCATCAAGGCAAACAGCACCGGCACCATGACCGGAGCAGAAAAACTGCCAAAGGCCAAGGTCAAGGACATCAGCGCAGCGAAGCCAAAACCCAAGCCGACAATTCGTTCACAACGTTCAGGATTGGCCGCTAAAAACCCGCCGCTGACCATGCCGCAAGCACTGCCCACCATGTAGACCGTCAGACACATCGCCACCAAAGACAAGGGCACGTCATGCAGACGCCGCGCTGCTTCAGGGGCAAACGCCTGCACGATGCTCAAGCCGATGGCGTAGACAAAAAAGAAAGAGAAGCACATCCAGACCGCAGGGATTTTCAAAAATCCCAGGCTGCTTTCGGTGCCGACCGCTGCCGAAACTTTGGTTGGCGCCGCCGGCGCGAGCGTCAACTTGCTGCGGTTCAGCACCAGCACAGCCAACACGCCAAAAGCCACCAAAGAAGCCGCCACCAGCGCAACTCGCCATGAATACGCCAGCGTCAAGCTGACCACCAGCGCTGGCGACAGCGCCCAGCCCAAACTCCCCGTGATGCCGTGCACGCTGTAAGCATGACCCAAGCGAGGCGCACTCACCTTGCGGTTGATGAGTGTGTAGTCGACGGGGTGAAACACGCCATTGCCAATGCCAGCCAACACCGCAAAGCCAGCCAGCATCCAGTAACTGGTGCTCATTGAATAGCCCAAGGCCGCCAGGCCCAACAGGCTCAAGCCGGCAAAGAGGATGGGCCGTGGACCAAAGCGGTCGACAACAAATCCAGAAAGCGTCTGCACCGCACAGGAGACGACGAAAAAAATCGTCATCAAAAACCCAAGTTGGGCGTAGCTGACGTTGAACTCGTCCTTCAGCCAAGGAAAAAGCGACGGCAGCAGCAACTGGCTGAAGTGGCTGACCATGTGCGCCAAGCCGACCAGTCCGATCACACCAACGTCACGGCTCAGCGGAACGCTGTTGTTCAAGGGGCTGGTTGTTGTCATGGAGGTTTCACCGTGGTTCTTAACGCTAGAATAAATTACACATCGTTATCAAGCCTACTATTGTCACCTGACCGAAATTTCACTCTCACGAATGTCGTCCTGCTTGCGACACTCGCTTGTCTGGCGGCACTGAACGCTGAACCAGCGCAAGCGCAAACCCGCAGTGACACTGTCTCTCAGCAGTCGCTGCTCAGCGCCCTGAACAATGTACGCTCAAAAGGCTGCGGTACCAACAACACAACAACAGCCCTACAACACGACCCCCGCCTGTCTGCTGCAGCCCAGCGCGTGGCCGGTGGAGCCAAACTGGCCGACGCCCTGAAAGCATCCGCGCACCGCTCGCCTCGCACAACACTCATTGCTCTCAGCGGCTACAGCGGCGCACAGGCCACCGCACAGGGTGCCATCGGCCACTCTTGCAGCACATTGATCGACCCAGAATTCAAAGATGTGGGATTTTATGCTCGGGGAACACAGGTCTGGATTGTCTTGGCCGTTCCTTTTTCACCGCCTGTCGCTGCCGAAGCAGATCAGCTTGAACTGCAGGTGTTGGCACTTGTCAATCAAGCACGCAGCCAAGCACGGCGGTGCGGCAGTGAGACCTTGGCCGCTGCCCAGCCGCTACGGCTGAACAGACGACTCCGCTCCGCATCTGCAGCCCATGCCGATGAGATGGCACGCCTTGACTATTTCAGCCACACTGGCCGCGACGGCCTGCATGTGTCCGAGCGTGCCAGTCGGGCTGGCTACAGCTGGCGAGCGATTGGCGAGAACATCGCCTCCGGCCAGATGAGTGCCGATGTGGCCGTGCAAGGCTGGCTGAAAAGCCCCTCGCACTGCGCCAACCTGATGACCCCCAGCTACACCGAGATGGGCCTGGCCTTTGCCGTCAACCCACAAAGCGAGGGCGGTGTGTATTGGGTGCAGGTGTTTGGCGTGCCCAAATAGCGGCAATCAACGGCGCTGACAGCGTCTGCGCCAAGCTTTCTCAAGCTCGACCACCACAAACACCACGGCTGCGGCGGCCAGGCACAAGCCAAGCTCGGACGCTGACAAAGGCTGGGTCTTGAAGACCGGGTTCAAAAATGGCACGTAAATCGTCGCCATCTGCAACGCAAAGCTCAACGCGACAGCGCCCAGCAAAGCCTTGTTCGTCCCCAAGCCGAGACGCCAGAGGGGGTCGGTCTCAGATCGAATCGCCAGCACATGGGCCATTTGCGACAGCGTCAGCGCCGTGAAGACCATGGTTTGCCAGTGCGCTTCAGCATGGTTCAGCGCCCAAGCTTGCAGCGCCAGACACAGCCCGCCGATCAGCAAACCAACACCCAAAATATGTTGCCACAAGCCCCCAGCAAACAGGCTTTCGTTGGGCGGGCGCGGTGGCCGCTGCATGACACCGCGCTCAGCCGGTTCCGCGGCCAGCGCCAAGCCCGGCAAACCGTCTGTCACCAAGTTCACCCACAAAATATGGATTGGCAACAGTGGGATCGGCAGACCCAGCAAGGGTGCTAAAAAGAGAGTCCAAATTTCGCCCGAGTTGCCGGTCATGGCGTAACGCACAAACTTGCGGATGTTGTCGAAAATACGCCGTCCCTCGCGCACCGCCTTGACCACGGTCGCAAAGTTGTCATCCAACAACACCAAACTGGCGGCTTCGCGCGCCACGTCGGTGCCGCCCAAACCCATCGCCACACCGATGTCGGCGCGGCGCAGCGCTGGTGCATCGTTCACACCGTCACCGGTCATGGCGACGAACTCACCACGCGCCTGCAGCGCCGCCACGATACGGATCTTTTGCGCCGGGTCGACGCGGGCATAAACCCGCACCTGATGGACCCGCGCCTGCAACTGATCATCATCCAGCGCAGCCAGATCTTGGCCCGTCAGCACCGGCGCGTTAGCGTCATTGACGATGCCCAAACGCAGCGCAATAGCGCGGGCGGTGGCGGCGTGGTCGCCAGTGATCATGACCGGCGTGATACCTGCACTCAGACACTCACGCACGGCTTGGGCAGCTTCAGGCCGCGGCGGGTCGATCAAGCCCACCAGACCGAGCAAGCACAACTCGTTTTCGTCCGCGTCATCGGCCTGCCCACTGCCATGGTGACGCATGGCCACCGCCAACACCCGCAAGCCTTGCTGGGCCAGCGACTCGGCCCGTTGTAGCCACTCAGCAGCGTCGAACGCTTGGCCTTCTAGGCCAGCGCTGGTGCAGCGCGGCAACACCGATTCAGGCGCGCCTTTGGTGTAGACCACAAAGCGCGCGCCCTCAACGCCAGTCGCCAGCGGATGGTAGGTGCTCATGCGCTTGCGCTCAGCGTCAAAAGCCAGCTCATCGACACGCGGCCATTGGCGCATCAACGCGGCTTGGTCTACGCCATCGCTTCGAGCGCGGTCGGCGAGTTCAGCCAGCGCGATTTCGGTCGGGTCACCCTGCCAAACACCTTGCGGGCTGAGGTAGGCGTCGTTGCACAGCGCCAGTGCGCGCAGTAATTCGGGCGGTGCGGCATCGCCTTGGGCCGGTAAGCGCAACAACCCGTCGGGGCTCCAAAGGCATTCCGCGTGCATGCGGTTTTGCGTCAGCGTGCCGGTTTTGTCAGTGCAAATGAAAGTCACCGAGCCTAGAGTCTCAACCGACGGCAGGCGCCGCACCAGCGCCTTGACCGCCACCAACTGCCGCGCACCGAGCGCCAGCAGCACCGTGACAACCGCCGGCAAAGCTTCAGGAATAGCGGCCACGGCCAAGCTCACCGCCACCAGCACCATGTGCAAAACCGGCTCACCGCGCAACACGCCGACCGTGAAAATCACCGCGCAAATGCCGAAAATAACCAAGGCCAAGCGCTTGCCAAAAGCCGCCAAGCGCTTTTGCAGCGGCGTGCTGCGATCCAAGTCTTGACCCAACAGATCGGCCACCTTGCCCAACTCGGTCGCCCGGCCAGTGGCCACCACCAAGCCACGACCACGCCCATGCGTGGCGGTGGTGCCCTTGAAAGCCATGTTGAGTTTGTCGCCCAAAGCGTGCGCCGCAGCCGGCATAGCGTGGGGATGTTTCGCCACCGTGACGGACTCGCCCGTCAGGGTCGATTCGTCGACCTTGAGCTGGGCAATCTCAAACAGCCGCAGGTCAGCCGGCACAGCGTTGCCGGCTTCAAGCAAAACGACGTCACCTGGCACCAGTTCACGCGTGGGAACTTGCTGCACATCGCCGCCGCGCAGCACGGTGGCTTGCGGTGCGGCCAATTGCCGCAGCGCCGCCAAAGCTTGGTCAGCGCGCCAAGCTTGCACGATGCCAATCAGCGCGTTCAGCAGCACGATGACCAAAATGACGGCGGCGTCGATCACTTCACCCATGACACCGGAGATCAACGCAGCGCCCATCAAGACCAAAATCATGAAGTCGCTGAATTGCTCGCGTACGATCTGCCAGATGCTACGCCCCTCGCTGCTCGGCAACTCGTTCAGCCCGTGCAGCAAGCTTCGCTCGGTGACCTGCACGGCTTCAAGGCCGCTCGCCAAGTCGACCTCGTGCAGGCGCGCGAGCTCTTGGGCTTCGCGCAGATGCCAGTCGATCACTACTGAAGCGGGTGCCTCAGCAGCCATACATCAGACCGGGTTGGCGGCGTCCTTCAACGCGTCACCAAAACTGAACACGCCGGGATCACGGATCGGGTCGACGTCGACCGGGATCGTGCTCTTGGGCGGAAAACGCCCTTCGAGCAGCAGCTTACTCAGCGGGTTTTCAATCCGCTGCTGGATCGCGCGCTTCAGTGGCCGCGCACCAAACACTGGGTCAAAACCGACCTTGGCCAACTCGGCAATGGCGGCTTCAGAAACCTCCATCGTCAGGTCCATCTTCTGCAAGCGCGCCATCAGCACTTTGAGCTGAATGCGGGCAATCGACTCGATGTTGCTCGCGTCAAGGGCGTGGAAGACCACGGTCTCGTCGATGCGGTTCAAAAACTCAGGCCGGAAGTAGTTCTTCAACTCGTCGGTCACGGCGTCTTTGATGTCCTCATACGCTTGGCCAACCATGGACTGGATGATGGGCGAGCCGATGTTGCTGGTCATCACGATCACGGTGTTTTTGAAGTCCACGGTGCGGCCTTGGCCGTCAGTCAAACGGCCGTCGTCAAGAACCTGCAACAAGACGTTGAAAACATCTGGGTGGGCTTTTTCAACTTCGTCGAGCAGCAATACGCTGTAGGGCTTGCGGCGCACGGCTTCGGTCAGGTAGCCGCCTTCTTCGTAACCAACGTAGCCGGGCGGCGCACCAATCAAGCGAGCAACCGAATGCTTCTCCATGAACTCGCTCATGTCGACGCGAATCAGATGGTCTTCACTGTCAAACAAGAAGCCGGCCAGCGCCTTGCACAGCTCGGTTTTGCCTACGCCAGTGGGGCCAAGGAACAAGAAAGAACCCGTTGGGCGATTCGGGTCACTCAAACCCGAACGCGACCGACGAATGGCGTTGGCGACAGCACCAATGGCTTCGTTCTGACCGACCACACGCTCATGCAATTTGCCTTCCATTTGCAGCAGTTTGTCGCGCTCACCCTGCAGCATTTTGGACACCGGAATGCCCGTGGCGCGGCTCACCACTTCGGCAATTTCTTCGGCCCCCACTTGCGTGCGCAACAAGCGAGGTGCGTTGGTTGCGCCCTTTTGTTCTTCGTGGTCTTTGGCGGCCTTCAGGCGCTTTTCAAGCTCAGGCAGCTTGCCGTATTGCAGCTCAGCGACTTTGTTGAAGTCACCTTTGCGCTTGAGTTCCTCAATTTGAAAGCGCGTCTTTTCGATCTCTTCCATGACGTCTTTAGAACCCAAGGCTTGCGCCTTTTCAGCCTGCCAGATTTCGTCAAAGTCGGAGATTTCTTTTTGCAGCTTGACGATTTCTTCTTCAATCAAACTGAAGCGCTTTTGCGAGGCCTCGTCTTTTTCTCGGCGCACAGCTTCACGCTCGATTTGCAGCTGAATCAGCCGGCGGTCCAGCTTGTCCATGACCTCCGGCTTGGAGTCCATCTCAATCTTGATTTTGGCAGCAGCTTCGTCGATCAGGTCGATCGCCTTGTCCGGCAAAAATCGGTCGGTGATGTACCGGTGGCTGAGCTCGGCCGCAGCGACGATGGCCGGGTCGGTGATTTGCACGCCGTGATGGACTTCGTACTTTTCCTGCAAACCGCGCAGGATGGCAATCGTCGCTTCGACCGTCGGCTCACCGACCAAAATCTTTTGGAAGCGACGCTCCAAGGCGGCGTCTTTTTCAATGTATTTGCGGTATTCGTCGAGCGTGGTGGCGCCCACGCAATGCAACTCGCCACGTGCCAGTGCGGGTTTGAGCATGTTGCCGGCGTCCATCGCGCCCTCGCCTTTGCCGGCGCCCACCATGGTGTGCAACTCGTCAATGAAAACAATAGTCTGGCCTTCGTCTTTGGCGAGTTCTTTGAGCACGGTTTTCAGGCGTTCTTCAAACTCACCGCGAAACTTGGCGCCAGCCAAAAGCGCAGCCATGTCGAGTGACAGCACGCGCTTGCCCTTGAGCGAATCTGGCACTTCACCGGCGACGATGCGCTGCGCCAAGCCTTCCACAATCGCGGTCTTGCCAACGCCCGGTTCACCGATCAGCACCGGGTTGTTTTTAGTGCGGCGCTGCAGCACCTGAATGGCCCTGCGGATTTCATCGTCACGGCCAATCACCGGGTCAAGCTTGCCCATGCGGGCGCGCTCGGTCAGGTCCATGGTGTATTTTTTCAGGGCTTCGCGCTGGCCTTCAGCCTCTGGGTTGTTGACGGTTTGACCGCCACGCACGGCTTCAATCGCGGCTTCCAGCGACTTGCGCGTCATGCCATTGCCTTGCGCTACCTTGCCTGCTTCGCTTTTACTGTCTGTCAGCGCCAGCAAGAAAAGCTCACCGGCGATGAATTGATCGCCGCGTTTGATGGCTTCTTTTTCAGTGGCTTGCAGCAACTTGCCGAGCTCGGGACTGATCTGGATTTGCTCTTGCCCTTGCACTTGCGGCAGCTTCTTGACGGCCGCGTCAGTGGCCGACTGCAACGCCGACATGTTGACGCCAGCGCGCTGCAGCAGTGCCCGGGGCCCTTCTTCTTGGCGCAGCATCGCGGACAGCAGGTGCAGTGGCTCAATGTAACCGTGGTCGTTGCCCAAGGCCAAAGACTGAGCATCGCTCAAGGCTTCTTGGAACTTGGTAGTGAGTTTGTCTTGACGCATGCTGACTCCGAAAAATTAGTACGCCTATCTGTGGGGGCTTTCTTATTTTTTCAATAGCTTTCAGATGAAAACGTAACAGTTGCGCTTTAAAGTTGAGCTTGAATCTAAAATTATGACTATGAATATCCACCAGGTTTGCGTTAGCTACAGCCATGAGCACGACCGCTTATTGGTACGCATCAACACCCGTAGCGATGAAGAGGTTCGGCTGTGGTTCACCCGCCGCTTGACCTTGGTTCTACAGCCGCTGCTTGAAAAAGCATCGGCTGAACAAATCAGCAGCAAAGCCAGTCCGGCAA
>JBEDKR010000081.1:0-7593 GCA_041172005.1 Pseudomonadota bacterium | reverse complement strand
GGCCTTTGGAGCTGTAGCCAGGGATCACCGTCTCACCAATTTTGATGCTGGCAGGCGTGCCGGCAGCAGCCGCTACGTTTTCATAACTCACCGAAGCGCCAGCCAGCACCTGCTTGGCGATATCGCAAGAGCTGGTGAACTTGACGGTACCGGTCGGGTTGAACTGGAACGAGCACTCAGCAGGGTCAGCCGAGACGAATACCTTGTTGGCAGCTTGCGCAGCAGCCAAGTCCGGGTTGGCGGCCTTGGTCAACGCCGTGAACACTGGGAAGTAGGTGACAGCAGCCAAAAAGCAACCGGCCATGATGATCGGCTTGCGGCCGATTTTGTCTGACAGTGCGCCGAAGACGATGAAGAACGGCGTGCCGATCAACAGGGACACCGCCACCAAGATGTTGGCGGTAGCGCCGTCCACTTTGAGTGCTTGCGTCAAGAAGAACAAGGCGTAGAACTGACCCGAATACCAGACCACAGCCTGGCCAGCGGTCAAGCCGATCAGCGCCAAGATCACGATCTTCAGGTTTTTCCACTGACCGAAAGACTCGGACAACGGCGCCTTAGAAGTTTTGCCTTCAGCTTTCATTTTGACGAAAGCGGGAGACTCTTCCATGGACAAGCGGATGTACACCGACACGCCCAACAACAGAATCGACACGAGGAAAGGAACGCGCCAGCCCCAATCGGCGAAAGCGGCTTCACCAATCCAGGTCCGCGTACCGAGAATCACCATCAGCGACAAAAACAAACCCAGCGTGGCGGTTGTTTGAATCCATGAGGTGTAAGCACCGCGCTTGCCGTGTGGTGCATGCTCAGCCACATAGACAGCAGCGCCGCCGTACTCGCCACCGAGTGCCAGACCTTGCAACATGCGCAGTCCAATCAAAATGACGGGTGCCGCCACGCCGATGGTGGCGTAGCTGGGCAGCAAACCGACGATGAACGTCGACAGGCCCATGATCAAGATGGTGATCAGGAAGGTGTATTTACGACCGATCATGTCGCCCAAGCGACCAAACACCAGCGCGCCGAAAGGACGCACGATGAAACCTGCGGCAAAAGCCAACAGGGCAAAAATGAAGGCCGAGCCTTCATCCAAACCGCTGAAAAACTGCTTGGCAATGATCGCTGCGAGCGAGCCGTACAGGTAAAAGTCATACCACTCAAAAACGGTACCCAGAGAGGAGGCGAAAATCACCTTCTTCTCTGTGCTGCTCATTGGCCGGTCAGGCGCTGCTGTAGACATATGAAAGTCTCCTAATAGTTGTTAATCGCTTCAATCGCTAAAGCTTGCGATATTTTGTGATGAGCATCTGACCGGACTCTGACGCGAAACTGAACCTAAACTTACGTCAAAAAATTGCCTTAAAACTGGCAGTTTCAGAGGAGAAACACCGTACTAACCGCTGAGATCTATAGGGTTAGCACTTACCGGGTAAACCCCGAATTTGACATCGTCTTCGATCAAAGGTGCAGCATGGACAGCGCATCCAAGCCACCCATCACCTGACCATCCACAACAAAGCTGGGCACAAACGCAACCCCCACCGCCATCGCTTCTGCGGTGTGGGCGTTCAGTTGCTCGTTCACGCGCTGGCTGGCGACGTCTTGCACAGGCGCAAGCTGAGCCCTCAAAGTTGCCAGACACACAGCATTCAAGGCTTCGTCACCGCACCTTAAAACATGCCTAAAAATAGTCTCGCACGCATAGCGGTTGGGCGTTCCGGCTTCATCGCACGCCACCGCCAGACGCAGCAGCTCTTGCCGCTTGAGCCCGTCGCCAAACAGCACCGGCTTGTAGCGCACGCTGTAGCTGAGACCCCGCAGCGCCTCGGGCAAACGCTCAAACGCCAGCGAGGCCTGCGGAGACATGAAGTCGAGGTAACAAACAATCGAGGTCATGTGGGAGATTGTTGCAACGCGCGCAGCGCAATGACACGCCAGATCTGGCGCTTGTCGGCTTCGTCAGCACGGCTCCAAGCGGTGATCTCAGGAATGCTTCTAAAGCAGCCTTCGCACAAACCGGTGTCCGCCCGAATACGGCAAACAGAAATACACGGCGATGCAATGCTGGCACCCACCGGACTTCGCTGCACCGCCAATGCACCTGCGGTCATCTGTTCAACCACACGCGCCTTGTCGACACTCGCCAGAATCGGCGCCACTGCGGCGTCAACGATGGGCGCTCCGCTGAGGCCGACCAGCTCGTCAGCCGTCAAGCGAAACACGGCGTTCGGGTGGCCGGCCGCCGCCCAGACTTCGTCAAAACGCAGCAGACTCTGGTCTATCAACAGCACCACCGGCGTGGCGTGCGCGACCGGGGACACGCCGCCAATGGAGAAGCCGGTTTTGGCCTTGACATATTCAGCATCAGCGCGGCCCAAGCGCTTGCCGTCCGGACAGACCAGCGCTTCGACTTTTCGCTCATCGACGCGTTGGTCGCCCGAGGTCACGACCATCACCGCCACGTCGTCTGCCTTGCGGCGAAAGACAATGCTCTTGGCGATTTGTCCAAGCTCGACGCCGAGTGCATCAGCCGCCTGCTGCGCGGTGCGCGCCGCGCCATCCAACATGATCGGCAGATGGGCGTGGCCTCGCTCTTGTAAAAAAGCGGCGACGCGTTGCACGCTGTCAGGCAATGCATGCAGTTCTGAGCCACACATCACAGCAGCCGCTTATTGAGAATCGCTGTGGCCGCGCGCGAGCTGGGTGGGCGGCTCAAAAAGTCGCTGATGAACTTGCCCGCGTCGACCAATTTGCCCAAGTCAATACCGGTATCAATGCCCATGCCGTGCAACATGTAAACCACGTCTTCAGTGGCCACGTTGCCGGTCGCGCCTTTGGCATAAGGGCAGCCGCCCAGACCGGCCACGGAGGTGTCGAACTGCCACACGCCGAGCTCCAACGCCGCCAGCGTGTTGGCCAGCGCCTGCCCGTAGGTGTCATGGAAATGCCCCGACACATCGGCGATGTCGTAATGCTGCAAAGTCGCTTCAATGGCGCGCTGGATCTTGCGCGGCGTGCCAACGCCGATGGTGTCAGCGACACCCACGTGTTGCACGCCTATGTCTTTCATGAGGCCGGCCAAGTACGCTACGCGCTCGGGCGCAATCTCGCCTTCGTAAGGGCAGCCGACGGTGCAGCTCATGGCACCGCGCACATGAATGCCAGCGGCTCGCGCAGCGGCTACCACGGGCGCAAAACGCGTCATGCTCTCAGCGATCGAGCAGTTGATGTTGCGCTGGCTGAAGGCTTCGCTGGCAGCGGCAAAGACAACGATTTCATCGGGCCAGAGATGCTGGGGTGCAGCCAGTGCTGCTTCAAGCCCCTGCATGTTGGGCGTCAGCACCGAGTAGCGCACACCCGGCTGGCGCTGAATGCCGGCCATGACTTCGGCGTTGTCGGCCATTTGCGGCACCCACTTGGGCGAGACATAACTGGTGACTTCAATCTCCCTCAAGCCGGCGTCTTGCAGGCGCTGCACCAGCTCGATTTTGATGGCCACCGGGACTGGCGATTTTTCATTTTGCAGGCCGTCGCGTGGACCGACATCGACAAGCTTGACGTGGCTGGGTAATTTCATGGTGCTGTGTTTCCTCATGTCCAGTATCGCAAACAAAAAAGGACTGCCGGTGTGACCCAGCAGTCCTCTCAACTCATCAAGCCAGCGAACCGAAGTTCACTGAGAAATATGCAACTCAGTGCCCGGACGAACCCGAAGCGCCAATCCCTGTTTCAGAACGCACTTGCTGCGCCAAGAAACCGGCGCGGTCGATGGCAGCGCGCTTGCTGTTGTCGAGAATCGAGAACAGCCAGATACCGACAAAGCCAATCGTCATCGAGAACAGCGCTGGCGAGGTGTACGGGAACAAGGCCGACCCCTTCGGGTTGCCGAGCGTGACTTCCCACACGGACGGCGAGACCACCGTCAGTGCCACAGAAGAGATCAATCCTAAGAAACCACCGATCACCGCGCCACGGGTGGTGCAGTCTTTCCAGAGGACTGACATGAACAGCACCGGGAAATTAGCCGAGGCCGCAATAGCGAAAGCCAGCGACACCATGAACGCAATGTTCTGCTTCTCAAACACGATGCCCAGGGCGACAGCCAGAACACCGAGACAGATGGTGGTGATCTTGGAAACGCGCAGTTCAGACGTGCTGTCAGCTTTGCCTTTCTTGATGACTGTCGCATACAGGTCATGCGACACCGCAGACGCGCCAGACAGCGTCAGACCGGCCACAACCGCCAAGATGGTGGCAAAAGCCACGGCAGAAATAAAACCAAGAAACACATTGCCACCGACGGCGTTAGCCAAATGAATAGCCGCCATGTTGCCGCCACCGATCAAGCCGCCCTTGGCATCCAAAAAGTCAGGGTTGGTCAGCACAAACGTGATGGCACCAAAACCAATGATGAAGGTCAGCAGGTAAAAGTAACCGATCCAGCCGGTCGCCCACATCACCGATTTGCGTGCTTCCTTGGCGCTTGGCACGGTGAAAAAGCGCATCAAGATGTGCGGCAAACCTGCCGTGCCAAACATCAAAGCCATGCCAAAGCTGATGGCAGAAATAGGGTCTTTGACGAAGTTGCCTGGCCCCATGATGGACGAGCCCACTTGCGCCGCAACCTCCGCAAGTTTCCCGTCTTTCAAGGCCAGATCGGTCTTGATCAGCACGGCTTGCGCAAACATGGCTTCCGGGCTGAAGCCGAAGTGCCACATCACCGAGGCGGCCATGAAGGACGCCCCGCCAAGCAACAAACACGCCTTGATGATCTGCACCCACGTGGTAGCCGTCATGCCGCCAAACAGCACATAGACCATCATCAGCGCACCAACAATAACGACCGCCATCCAGTACTCGAGACCGAACAGCAGTTTGATCAATTGCCCCGCACCGACCATTTGCGCGATCAGGTAAAAAGCCACCACCACCAGCGTGCCCGAAGCCGCAAAGATGCGGATCGGCGCTTGTTTGAAGCGAAACGCAGCGACGTCGGCAAACGTGAACTTGCCGAGGTTGCGCAAGCGTTCGGCCATCAAAAAGGTGATGACAGGCCAACCCACCAAGAAACCGATGGAGTAAATCAGCCCGTCGAAACCGCTGGCCATGACGGCCGCAGAAATACCCAAAAAGGACGCCGCCGACATGTAGTCGCCGGCAATCGCCAAGCCGTTTTGAAAGCCGGTGATGCCACCACCCGCGGTGTAAAAGTCTGAGGCTGACTTGGTTTTAGCCGCCGCCCATTTGGTGATGAACAAGGTGCCGACGACGAACGCCGCAAACATGCTGATGGCCGTCCAATTGGTCGCTTGTTTTTGCGCCTGACCGAGATCTGCACCCGCAGCCCAAGCGATCGCCGAGACGCTGAACAGCGCCAGCAAACTCAACAAGCGGCGGAAATTGTCATTCTTGAAATTCATTTGAGCACCGCCTTCTTCACCGCTTCAGTCAGTTCATCAAATTCGTTGTTCGCGCGGCGGACGTAAATAGCCGTGATCACGATGGTGAAAACGATCACGCCAAAACCGACAGGAATGCCGACGGTCATGACACCTGCACCGAGTTTTTGTGACAGGAATTCTTTGTTGAAGGCCACCAGCACAATGAAGCCGTAGTAAACGACCATCATGGCCAAGGTGAGCCACCAGCCAAAACTGGAGCGCTTGGCTTTCAGCTCTTGGTATTTTGGATGGTTCGCAATTCGCTGAACCAAGTCATCATTCATCTTGCAGTCCCCAATCATTAATGTGGGACGAAGATTAATTCTCAGTACTTACCAAGGGCTGACCAATCAACAACAGCGCATAAAACTTCCGTCTTCAAGCTGCCATGGTCAGCAACTCGGCGCCTTCAAGGACTTGGTCACCGGGCGCGTACAAAATTTCAGACACAACGCCATCGGCAGGTGCCGCGATGGTGTGCTCCATCTTCATGGCCTCCATCACCGCCAGCGCTTGACCGCGGCTGACCGTGTCGCCCGCCTTGACCAGAAAAGACACGACCTTGCCCGGCATAGGTGCGGTCAAGCGGCCAGCCTCGTGTTGCGCCACTCCGGCGTGCGCCAACAGATCGATTTCGGTGATCTGCGTTGCCCCCATGGCGCCAAACACATGCACCACCTCGCCGCGCCGGTAAGTTTGGAGCAGCCAGCGCTGACCATCGAGTTCGATTTGCAAGCCGTTCGCCGTGGCGGTGTAGCGCAAAGGCAAACGCAGATCGCCGAGCACCAATTTCAGCGTGCCGTCATGCGCGCGCCATAGTTGTGCCGCCTGCGAATCGCCATGAAACTCGAACGCAAAGCGGCGCTGACTCGGGCCGTGCGCACACCAGCCATCAGTGCGGCTGAAAGGATCGGCCGACTCGTGAGATTTTTCTTCTTCCAAGGTGAGCGCTACCGCAGCGGCCACAGTCACCGACAGGCCGAGTTTTTCTTGGTGAAAGAGCACGCCCGCCTCACGCGGGATCAGCGCGGTGTCGAGATCAGCCGTGGCGAAGGACTGGCTCTGCACCACGTGCCGCAAAAACTGCACATTGGTTTGCAGCCCGACGATGTGGAATTCGCTCAGGGCTTGGTCCATGCGCGCCAGCGCTTGTTCACGGGTGTCGCCATGCACGATCAACTTGGCCACCATCGAGTCGTAATACGGCGAGATCGCATCGCCCTCACGCACGCCGTCGTCAATCCGCACATGGACTGGGCCGTCTGCGCGCTCAAAGCGCGTGCAGACCGGCTGACGGTAAACCTGCAGCGTGCCGGTCGCTGGCAAAAACTGGTTGTCGGGGCTCTCGGCGCAAATACGCGCCTCAATCGCGTGGCCATGCCTGCGCAACTGCCCTTGCTTGAGCGGCAAGGGCTGGCCTGCGGCGACACGCAACTGCCATTCAACCAGGTCCAGCCCGGTGATGGCTTCGGTCACCGGATGTTCGACCTGCAAGCGCGTGTTCATCTCCATGAAGTAAAAATTGGCCCCCACGCTCGCCACTGCGTGTGCTTCGCTGCCCCCCGAGGGGGCTGATTTCCCTTGGGGCGGCCCGGCGGTAAATCCATTCGCTGTTCCACCACCATCTAAGTTTTCAACAATGAATTCCACGGTGCCGGCGCCCACGTAATGCACCGCGCGCGCAGCCGCCACCGCAGCTTCGCCCATCTCTTGCCGCATGGCCGCAGTCATACCGGGAGCGGGTGCTTCTTCCAGTACCTTTTGATGCCTGCGCTGCACCGAGCAATCACGCTCGAACAGATGCACGTAGTTGCCATGCGTGTCGCCGAAGATTTGGATTTCAATGTGGCGCGGGCGCTGCGCGTATTTCTCAATCAGCACGGCATCGTCGCCAAAGCTGTTGATGGCTTCGCGCTGGCATGAGGCCAGTGCGGCGGCAAAGTCTTCGGAGGTGTCGACCGCGCGCATGCCTTTGCCACCGCCGCCGGCACTGGCTTTGATCAGCACCGGGTAACCGATGCGATCGGCTTCGCGCTGCAACAGCGCCGGGTTTTGGTCACTGCCGTGGTAGCCGGGCACCAGCGGCACACCAGCTTTTTCCATCAGTCGCTTGGACTCGGCTTTCAGGCCCATGGCTTTGATGGCTGAC
>JBEDKR010000080.1:0-7602 GCA_041172005.1 Pseudomonadota bacterium | reverse complement strand
CGCCGAAACCATGCGCCGCGGCGGTGGTGTCGGCTATGACTTTTCACGCATCCGCCCGCGTGGCGCTGATGTCAAAGGCACGGCCTCGATGGCCTCGGGCCCGTGCAGCTACATCAATGTGTTTGACCAGTCCTGCGCCACGGTGGAAAGCGCCGGCGCACGGCGCGGTGCGCAGATGGGCGTGCTGCGCATCGACCACCCGGACGTGCTGGAGTTCATCACCGCGAAACGCACGCCCGGCCGCTGGAATAACTTCAATGTCTCGGTCGGCATGAGCGACGCCTTCATGCAAGCGCTGCTGGACGGCCAGCCGTGGGAGCTGGTCCACAAAGCTGCGCCGGGTGCTGCCATCCTGGCGGAAGGCGGCTTCCAACGCCCGGACGGTTTGTGGGTTTACCAAACCCTCGCCGCCCGCGAACTCTGGGACACCGTGATGCAGTCGGCCTACGACTTTGCCGAACCCGGCATCTTGTTTCTGGACCACATCAACCAAGACAACAACCTGCGCTACTGCGAATCCATCAGCGCCACCAACCCCTGCGGCGAGCAACCGCTACCGCCTTACGGCTGTTGCGATTTGGGGCCGATCATCTTGACGCGTTTTGTGCGTCATCCCTTCGGCTTTGGCGGCACAGCGGTTTTTGATTTCAAGGCTTTTGAGGCCTCTGTCGCGACCCAAGTTCGCGCGCTCGACAACGTGCTCGACCTGACTTTTTGGCCGCTGCCGCAACAACGCGAAGAGGCCACCGCCAAGCGCCGCATCGGCGTCGGTTTCACCGGCTTGGGCAATGCGCTGACGATGCTGTGCCTGCGCTATGACAGCGCCGAAGGTCGCGCCCAAGCCGCCCTCATCGCTGAGCACATGATGACGGCGGCCTACGCGGCGTCGATCGCGCTGGCACGCGAAAAAGGCGACTTTCCGCGCTTTGACGCCGACGGTTACTTGGCCACAGGCACTTTTGCCAGCCGCCTACCCAAGTCTCTGCAAGCAGACATTCGCAAGCACGGTATTCGCAACAGCCACTTGCTGTCGATCGCCCCGACCGGCACCGTCAGCTTGGCCTTCGCCGACAACGCATCGAACGGCATCGAACCGGCTTTTTCGTGGATGTACCGGCGCAAAAAACGCGAGGCCGACGGCAGCACCACCGACTACGCCGTAGAAGACCACGCGTGGCGCCTCTACCGTGAACTGGGCGGCGACGTGACGCAACTGCCCGACTACTTTGTATCAGCACTGGAGATGAAGGCGGCAGACCACATCGCCATGATGCAAAGCGTGCAGCCCTTCGTCGACACCGCCATTTCAAAAACGGTGAACGTGCCGGCTGACTACCCCTACGCTGACTTCAAAGACCTGTATCTGCAAGCATGGCGGGCGCAACTCAAGGGCTTGGCGACTTACCGGCCGAACAGCATTTTGGGTTCCGTGCTGGAGGTGCATGCCGCACCCGACGTAGCCGTCCCCGGTCTGCCCGCAACCGACCCGATGCGCAGCGTGATCGAGCGGCGGCCACCCGGTGCCTTAGCGGCGGTGGCAGAAAAAGTCGACTACTGGACGCAGGAAGGCCACAAGACGCTGTACCTGTTGGTGTCCTTCATGCCACTGGCCACCGCCGATGGCGGCCATGTCGAACGCGCCATTGAATTCTTCATGCCGGTCGGTCAAAGCGGCGAGTCGCAGCAATGGATCACGTCCAGCATGCGCCTGCTGTCATTGGCTGCGCGCGGCGGCTTCTTAGACCGCGCCCTCAGCGACATGCGCAAGGTGGCTTGGGATCGCGGCCCTGTGCGTCTGGGCACTTACCGCAAGGCTGACGGCACACAGGTGCCGCTGTGGCACGACTCGGAAGTCGCCGCTATCGCTTATGCCGTGCAAAACATCATCAGCAGCCGATCGACCAAGGCGGACGTGCTTTCTGCAGCACCCGAACCCACAACGGCTGCAGCCATGTTGCCCACCGTCATGGCAGGTCGCAAATGCAGCGAATGTGGCGCCCATGCCGTGATTCGCAAAGACGGCTGCGAGTACTGCACGCAATGCGGCCATTTGGGCAGCTGTGGCTGATTGGACGCTTGCGGCAAAATAGACGCATGAACTCGACCGCCACCCCTGAAGAACTGTCCCGCGACGGCGACGTCGCCCGCCTGATGGACACCCTCGGTGTCAAAGCCAAAGCGGCCTCAGCGCTGATGGCCAAAGCGCCGACCGCCCTGAAAAACCAAGCTTTGCTGACGCTGGCCGGGCTTTTGCGCGAGCAATTTGCAGCGCTGAAAACAGCCAACCAGCGCGACCTCGACCACGCGGCAGCCTCCGGCTTGGACGGCCCGATGCTGGAACGCCTCAAACTCAGCGCCGACGCTTTGGAAACCGTGGCGGTCGGTTGCGAACAACTCGCCGTCATGCCCGATGTGATCGGCGAGATCATCGGCATGAAGCAGCAGCCCAGCGGCATCCGCGTCGGCCAGATGCGCGTGCCCATCGGCGTCTTCGGCATGATTTATGAAAGCCGCCCAAACGTAACAATTGAAGCTGCGTCACTGGCCATCAAGAGCGGCAACGCCTGCATTTTGCGCGGCGGCTCTGAAGCCATTGAGTCGAACAAAGCGCTGGCCGCACTGGTACGACTAGCGCTGGTGCAGGCCGGTTTGCCGGCCGAGGCCGTGCAGCTTGTGCCGACCATCGACCGTGAAGCCGTCGGCCACCTGATCACCATGCCGCAATATGTTGACGTCATCATTCCGCGCGGCGGCAAAGGCTTGATCGAACGCATCAGCCGCGACGCCAAAGTGCCGGTCATCAAGCACCTAGACGGCAATTGCCATGTGTATGTCGACGACTTTTGCGACATCGCCATGGCCGTCAACATTGCCGACAACGCCAAAACGCAAAAATACAGCCCTTGCAATGCCACCGAAGGCTTGTTGGTGGCGCGCGCCGTGGCGGCTGATTTCCTGCCGAAGATTGGCGCCATCTACGCCGCCAAAGCGGTCGAGATGCGTTGCGACGCCGAAGCTCTCAGTTTGCTGAGCGCCGCCTTGCCAAAAGCCAATTTGAAGCCGGCCACAGAACAAGACTGGTACGAGGAGTATCTGGCACCGGTCATCAGCATCAAGGTCGTGGCAGACGTCGACGAAGCGATTGCGCACATCAACCACTATTCGAGCCACCACACCGACGCCATCATCACGCGAGACCACGAGCACGCCCAGCGTTTTTTACGCGAAGTCGATTCTGCCAGCGTCATGGTGAATGCGAGTACTCGCTTCGCAGATGGCTTTGAGTTTGGGCTGGGTGCTGAAATTGGCATCAGCACGGACAAGTTCCATGCCCGTGGGCCGGTGGGCATTGAAGGCCTGACCTCGCTGAAATACGTCGTGTTGGGTGAAGGCGAAGTGCGCGGCTGAATCTCCTCAGCTGTTGACGTCACTTGCAAGTGGTCCAAATGTACCCACATGAACTGGGGTCTTACCCCGCCATAATGCGTACATAAAGCCTAGCCGCCTTGCACGGATAACAACAACTCATCTGAAAGTGACCGCATGGTCCCCCATCTCATCACCGCCTTGAACGGCCCCATCAACGAGCTGGAGCAACGCATCTTGGACTCCACACCGGCGATTGAACGCTGGTTTCGCTTGGAGTGGATGGAGCACACGCCACCGCTGTACTCGTCTGTGGATATTCGCAATGCCGGCTTCAAACTGGCACCGGTGGACACCAACTTGTTCCCAGGCGGCTGGAACAACCTGACCCCTGAAATGCTGCCCCTAGCCGTGCAAGCGGCGATGGCGGCAATTGAAAAAATCTGCCCAGAAGCCAAAAACCTGCTGGTGGTGCCTGAGAACCACGCGCAGAACAGCTTTTACCTGTCCAACGTGCTACAACTCAAGCGCATCTTTCATCAGGCTGGCCTGAACGTTCGCTTTGGCTCGCTCGACCCAGACCTCAAAGAGCCGACCACCCAAGAGTTGCCGACCGGTGAGACCATCACCATCGAGCCGCTGATCCGCACCGACAGGCGCCTCGGGCTGAAGGACTTTGACCCCTGCACCATCTTGCTGAACAATGACTTGTCGACCGGCATTCCGGGCATGCTGGAAGACCTGCATGAGCAGTATCTGCTGCCTCCGCTGCACGCCGGCTGGTCGGTGCGCCGCAAGTCGCGCCACTTTCAGGCGTATGAAGAAGTCGCCAAACGCTTCGGCAAATTGCTCGGCATGGACTCGTGGCTGATCAACCCGATGTACGCCAAGTGCGGTGAAGTCAATTTCGCTGAAGAGTTGGGCATGGACTGCTTGCGCACCAACGTCGACGCCTTGCTGACCAAGATCCGGCGTAAATACAAAGAATACGGTATCAACGAAAAACCCTTCGTGGTGGTCAAGGCCGACAACGGCACCCACGGCATGGGCATCATGACGGTGCGCGACGTCAAAGACCTCGACGCCTTGAACGCCAAGAGCAAAACCAAGATGAGCCTGACCAAAGATGGCCAAGCGCTGTCTGAAGTCATCATCCAAGAAGGCGTGCTGACCAACGAGCGCGTCAACGACGCTGTGGCCGAGCCAGTGGTGTACATGATGGATCGCTACGTGGTCGGTGGTTTTTACCGCGTCCATGCAGAGCGCGGCGTGGACGAAAACCTGAATGCCCCTGGCGCCAGCTTCGTACCACTGGCCTTTGCCGACAGCGGCCGTTTGCCGCAACCGGGCCAAAAGCCCGGCTCCAGCAGCCCGAATCGCTTTTACATGTACGGCGTGATCGGCCGCTTAGCCATGCTGGCCGCCAGTTACGAGTTAGAAGCCACTGACCCTGACGCTGAGGTCTACGACTGACTTGAGGGCTTGAACAGCCGCCCCAGTTGTTGCAGTGCAACAAAAACCAGTTTTTTAATCGAACTGCGGTTTCCCCTCGGTCAAGCGGGCTCAGCTCGAGCGCAAAATAGCTCTCCCATCAGCAACCATTCCCACTGCATGGTCAGCGCCTGAGATTGGCCTGGCCACCGCCTAGGGATTTTTTTGTGACAAGCTCAAAATCCTCCCTCACGGCGCTGACCCTTGGCGCCATCGGTGTCGTCTACGGCGACATCGGCACCAGCGTTCTGTATGCAGTCAAAGAAGTCTTCGGCTCAGGGCATGTCGCCTTCAGCCCAGACAACGTCTACGGCATCTTGTCCATCTTCTTCTGGACGCTGACCGTCATCGTCTCGATCAAATACGTGTTGCTGGTGCTGCGCGCCGACAACAACGGCGAGGGCGGTCTGGTGGCCATGCTAGCGCTGGCATCGCAAGCTGTCAAAGACAAACCCGAACTGCGGCGTGTGCTGCTGATCATCGGCATCTTTGGCACCGCGCTGTTTTATGGTGATGGCGTCATCACACCGGCGATATCAGTGCTGTCGGCGGTGGAGGGACTGGAAATTATTTCCCCTGCCTTCAAGCAATACGTCGTGCCGGCGACCTTGATTATTTTGTTTGGCCTGTTTGCCGTGCAAAAGCGCGGCACCGCAGGAATTGGCAAATTTTTTGGCCCGATCACGCTGGTTTGGTTTGCCGTGTTGGCGGTCTTGGGCATCTCGCAAATCGTCACCTACCCAGCGATTCTTGCGGCCATCAGCCCGCATTACGCAGTGATGTTCATGTGGACCAATCCGGGCACCACTTTCATCATTTTGGGGGCCGTGGTGCTCTGCGTCACGGGCGCTGAGGCGCTCTATGCCGACCTCGGCCACTTTGGCAAAAAACCGATTCGGCTGGCCTGGTTTTCGGTCGTCATGCCGTCGCTGACGCTGAACTATTTTGGCCAAGGCGCCCTGTTGCTGAAGAACCCAGAGGCCGTCAAAAACCCGTTTTACCTGATGGCTCCCGAGTGGGCCTTGCTGCCACTGGTGTTGCTGGCCACCATGGCCACGGTGATCGCTTCGCAAGCGCTCATCACTGGCGCATTCAGCGTCACAAAACAAGTCATCCAACTGGGTTATTTGCCGCGCCTGAACATCCTGCACACCAGTGTGCGCGACACTGGCCAGATCTACATGCCAATGGTCAACTGGGGCCTTTTTGTGACCATCGTGTTGGCCGTGGTGATGTTCCGTTCGTCAAGCAATCTGGCGGCGGCCTACGGCATTGCGGTCACGCTGGACATGCTGATCACCACCATCTTGACCTTTTTCGTGATTCGTCACGCTTGGAAATACCCGCTCTGGTTGTGCGTGGCCGCTACCGGTGTTTTCTTCGTGGTCGATGTGGCTTTCTTTGCCTCCAATCTGATGAAACTGTTTGCCGGTGGCTGGTTCCCGCTGGTCATTGGGGGTGCGGTCTTCACGCTCATGATCACTTGGAAAGACGGCCGGGAACTCCTCAATAACAAGTTGCGCGCAGATGCCATGGACCTGCCCTCTTTTTTAGAGTCTGTGTTTGTCAGCCCGCCTGTTCGCGTTGAAGGCACAGCGGTGTTTTTGACAGCCGAACGCGGCACCGTGCCGAACGCCATGCTGCACAACCTCAAACACAACAAAGTGCTGCACGCCAAAAACCTGTTTGTAACCGTGCAAAACCATGAGGTGCCGTGGATCGGCATGGACAAGCGCTTGCAAATCGAATCGCTGGGTCACCATTGCTGGCAAGTGGTGGTTCATTACGGCTTTAAAAATGACCTCGACCTGCCCAAAGCCTTGATGAACATCAAGAGCCGAGGCTGGGAGCTTGACCCTATGAGCACCAGCTACTTTTTGTCGCGGGACACCGTTATTCCGACGATTGGCGGCGGCATGGCGACGTGGCGCGAAAAGCTGTTTGCACAGATGCATCACAACGCCAGTGGCGCGGCTGACTTTTTGAAGTTGCCCAGCAACTCGGTGGTGGAGTTGGGCTCGAAGATTGAGATTTGACCTGTTGATTTAATCTGGGTTCATCGGTTGGGGCTGGCAGCTTCGCCTTTTTTCGGTGAGGCTTCGCAGCGCAGAATCAACCGAAAACTCGGCGACCTGCCAAAATCCACGGCTGCGATGTCGCAACGGTATTCCTCTCTTCTGAACCTCAGCCCCACTATGAACATTCTTTTCGTTGCCGATCCGCTGGAGTCTTTCAAGATTTACAAGGACACCACCTTTGCCATGATGCGGGAAGCGCAGCGCCGCGGCCACACCATCAGCGCCTGCGAAACCAAAGACATCATGTGGCAGCGCGGCACGCCGGTGACAGCTTTTGTGCGTGACATTCACCTCACCGGCGACGAGCAAAACTGGTTTATCTCTCAGCAACAGCACCCCGACGAACGGCCGCAGGCGCTGCGTGACTTTGGCTGCATCGTCATGCGCAAAGACCCACCGTTTGACAGCGAGTTTTTCTACAGCACCCACCTGCTGGAGCAAGCCGAACGCGAAGGCGCGCGCGTCTTCAACAAGCCGAGCGCGCTGCGCGACCACCCTGAAAAACTCGCCATCATGGAGTTCCAGCAATTCATCGGCCCGACGCTGGTGACGCGCGATGCAGAAGACATCAAACGCTTTCACGCCGAGCACCAAGACATCATCTTGAAGCCTCTCGACGGTATGGGCGGCATGGGTATTTTTCGGGTCAAGGCCGACGGCATGAACC
>JBEDKR010000079.1:0-7624 GCA_041172005.1 Pseudomonadota bacterium | reverse complement strand
CCGTGGGTGCCACCCAACCACCAGCCGTGGCCAGCCGCTGCGGGTGCTGGGTGTCAGCCGACGCGAAAACCAGCGCAACGTCGCCTTTCTCAATGCGTTCACGCAGCAAGCCCGAGGCGCCAAAAGTCAGCGCGATCTTTTGACCGGTGCGGGTTTCGTAGTCACGGGCAATGTCGGTCATTGCTTCACGCAAGCTGCCAGCGGCAAAGACTGGCAAGGGTTCTGGGGACAAGGACATATTAGAAGGCGCGGCGCAGCCGAGCAGAGTCGCTGCGGCCATCGCTGTCAGTAGAAGGTGTTTCATGTTGTGTCAATGATGGGTGTTCGGGCGTCATCCCCCGCGAAAAACTGGGTGCTTGATGTGCGCCTTGCGGGTGGTGTGCAAATCAGTTATTCCAAAAGAGGCGATTACCAGCTTATCTAAATGAACATTGATCTTAGGCAAAGTGGCGTTGAATGAAGAGCGGGTATTCCAGTTATGAAGCGTCTTGCATAGTGGTCTTGTGAAATGCGATGGACGTGGCGCCGCTCAGCGGGTCATCGCACCTGTTCGGTGGAATGACGTCCCCGGCTTTTTGCTAGCCCCCCAACGCTCAGCACAAAGATGCTGACAACGGGTGCAGAAGTTTTACGCTTCCAAGATGGTTTCACGACGGCATTTACAGCGAACCTCGATGCACACAATGGTTACCCAACCAAGCCGAAAATCGTCCACAGTCATGCAGCCTTCTGCCTGATGCCACGTCATTTTGCGAGCTGCTGATAGGTGCCACGAAACTCCCGCATGTAGGAGCGCCCCGCTTGAACCTGCTCGTCCAGTGCCGCGTCACAAGGCGTGAGCAACAAGCCTTCAGGCGTTTCGGTCATGAAAAGTAATTGGCCTTTTTCGAGCTGCGACTTCGTCAGCACTTCTTTTGGAAGGATGACGCCAACTTAGTTGCCAATTTGGGTGAGTTTGAGCCTGTAAGACGAGATGACGAATCCTGAGTAGTTCCAATGCATGCTCGTCAATCGGCAGCACCTTGGCTGCGATTAGCGCCCTAATTTCCCGGAAAACGCACCGATTTCCTCGTTGCGATACAAACGGTGTTCAAATTTTTGACATCAATGAAACAGTTGCCCATGACCGCCGTCCTACAAAGTGCCAGCCACCTGCAGAGCGGCATGCAGGCCGCTAGGGATGTTGCCCATCCCATGGCGTTTGACGCCGCTTTACCGCCCACGCGCGCTGCTGCGATGGCGCGTATCGCAGGTGTTCGGCCTACCGATTACGCGCTGACACGCAACCATATTGGCGGTACTGTGACAGGCTTGTCACCCTATCTGACACACGGTCTGGTGAAGCTGCACGAGGTGTTGCTTGAGCTGCTTCGGGACGAACCACTGGCTGTCAATCACAAGCTCGTTTACGAATTAGGCTGGCGAGAATTCTTCCGTCACGTTTGGTCTCACTCGGGGGCGGGCATCATGCAGTCGCTGCACCCGGGCCTACTCCCAGACGACGTTTATGACGCGGTGCTGCCTGACGATATTCGCCAAGGCCGCACCGGCGTGCCCGTCATTGATGAAGCAGTGCGCACGCTTTATGCCACCGGGGCGCTGCACAACCATGCTCGAATGTGGCTTGCAAGCTATGTGGTCCACACACGTCAAGTGCATTGGCGGGCAGGTGCCGACTGGTTGGTGGCTCACCTCCTTGACGGCGACCTCGCTAGCAACCATTTGAGTTGGCAATGGGTCGCGGGCACTGGCAGTCACAAACCCTACTTGTTCAATGCCGACAACGTGGCGCGCTTCGCCCCAGCTCACTGGCACAGCCCCAAGTCGGTGATCGATCAATCCTACGAGGGCTTAGACCGCCTCGCTCGCACTGTTCGTGCAAAACCCGCTGAAACACGCCGTGCCAAGTCAACGACAGCAGAGTTTTTAGCGGAGCCCTTGCTGCACAACAGCCCGCCCGCAGACCTTGATTTGAAGGCGCCCGACGTGACCGCTGTTCAGTGCTTGAAGGGTCGCGACGTGTGGCTGGTGCATCCATGGGCACTGCGCGCGCCGCCGGCTGACCTGAAAAAAGATGCGCTGATCATTGGCGTCTACCTGCAGGAACACCATGCCGTTTGGCCTTGGTCTGAGGCGCGTTGGCGCTGGGTCGACACCGCCATGGCCGGAGTGACTCAGCAGCGCTGGTGGATCGACTCGTCGAGTCTGAGAGCCGCCTTGCAGGGCGCTGAGAGCGTGCGCAGTGTTGATGACCCGCATGTCACCGCGTGGTTAAAGCCTTTCGCGCAGCTAGACCCTGCGCCGACCTTGTTCCCGCTGGTCGACCGACCGTGCACCAGTTTTTCGAAGTGGTGGACGCGCACGACGCGCGGCATCCACACCGCCGAAGAACTTCTTTAAATTGTTTAAAACTCAAATATCTAGGGATCACTCATGACTACAAACGACATTGCACTGGTGACCGGCGCACGTGGCGGCATAGGACGCGCATTGGTCGCTCGCTTGCGCTCGCGAGGCCTGCGCGTTGCCGTGGTTGGCCGCGACAGTCTCACCTTGAATGAGGTCCCCGCCGACGCCCACATTGCCGCTGACACCACCACACCCGAGGGCGCTGCTGCCGCGTTTGAAGCCTGCCGTGAACAGCTTGGCGCGGCGCCATCTTGGCTTGCGCATGCAGTTGGTAGTACCTTGATTGCGCCGTTGCACCGGACGCGGGCTGAGCAGGCGAGAGAAGTGTTGCGCATCAACCTCGAAAGCAGTCTTTGGACCTTGCAGGCTTGGATCACGTCGCTGAATGGCGCACCTGGCGCAGCCGTGTTTGTGAGTTCGGTTGTGGCGCGCATAGGGGTGGCCAACCACGAGGCCATTGCAGCCGCCAAGGGCGGCATTGAGGCCTTGGTGCGGGGGGCTGCCGCAACCTATGCATCACAAGGCTTGCGGGTCAATGCCGTGGCGCCAGGCATGACAGAGACACCCATGACGCAGGGCATGCTGAAGTTACCCGCCATGCGTGATGGTGCCGCCAAGCAGTACCCGTTGGGCGGCGTCCAAACGGCTGACGAAGTGGCCGCGGTGATGGATTGGCTGCTGTCGCCAGAAGCTTCACGGCTGACCGGTCAGGTCTTGGCCGTCGATGGCGGTTTCACGACCATCCGGCCACTGGTGAGGTGATCGGATTGAGCAGCGTGATGTGGGCGCTGCCGCTCAAAATTGGTCGGCACAAAATCTTATAGCCGTCAGCGTCAAAGCCGGTGGCCATCACATCCAGCTCGCGTGCTTTTGCCAGATCACTCGCACTGCCCAAGTAACACCAGTTGCGAATGACGTGAATCTGGCATTTGTCTTTGTGCGGGCCATCTTCATAGCGCTCGGTCAAGCCGATGGCGCCTGGATAAGGCCAGCAGGCCACGCGCAAACCTTCCAAGCTGGTGAAAAGCCGTTGGCCATGCGCAGCTGGACTTTCGTCACCGCGGCAAACGCCGCTGCACAGTTTGATCGTGGCCCTGAAGCAGGCTCGGCCTGTCTTGAGCTTTTCCAACCCCAGTGAGCCGTAGCAAAGCCGGTGCTGGTCTGCCAGCTGGTGCAGCCCTTCAATGGCCGCATGGCGACTGGCAAACAGACCGTAGAGGGCTGGCTCGGTGGCGAAATTGATGTCTTTTGAGTCAACAATTTCAGGCTGTCCGTTCACCAGACGCAGCGAACACAGTTGTCGATTACGCCGCAGTTTTTGGTTCAGCAAGGGTTGCTGCTGCTTGATCAAACTGGCTTCCAGCAGGAGTGCGCCAATCTCTCCGGCCGTTCGAATGTGTGTGATCCGCCGGGTCTGGCGCAGCAAGTTGGCCTCGTCGGGATTACGCAGATGCGACAGCACCCGGCTGCGCAAGTTGATGCTCTTGCCGATGTAGAGCGGCAGATCGCCGTCTTCGCCATGAAAGACGTAGACCCCAGGCGCCGTCGGCAGATCGGCGGCCATCGCACGCAGGCGCGCGGACTGCTCGTCAAGTCGAGCCGGGTCGAAATCAGGATGATGTTTGGCGGACATGAACTGAGTTGGCGTTGTTGGCCATGGTGTATGCCACCTGCTTGACGCGCTAGCTGACCGCCTTATTTAAAAATAACCGTCTTGTGCCCGTTCAACAGCACGCGGTGTTCGCTGTGCCACTTGACGGCGCGGGCCAGCACTTGGCTTTCGGTGTCGCGGCCTATGGCGGTCAGGTCTTCGACGGTTCGGCTGTGCTCAACGCGGGCCACGTCTTGCTCGATGATTGGGCCTTCGTCTAAATCTGCGGTGACGTAGTGCGCCGTAGCGCCTATCAGCTTGACGCCGCGCGCATGCGCTTGGTGGTACGGCTTGGCACCCTTGAAGCTGGGCAAAAAAGAATGGTGAATATTGATCGCGCGACCGGCCAGGTTCTGGCACATCTCGTCGCTCAAAATTTGCATGTAGCGCGCCAGCACGACCAGCTCTGCGCCTTCAGACTGGATGACGTCGTACTGCCGGGCCTCGGACTCGGCCTTGGTGGCTGCCGTCACCGGGATATGGTGAAACGGCACCTTGTAGCTGGCCGCCAGTGCCTCAAACTCGTTGTGGTTAGAGACGATGGCGCGAATGTCCAGGCGCAGCAGGCCCGACTTCCAGCGGAACAGCAAGTCGTTCAGGCAATGGCCTTCTTTGCTAACCATCAACACGGTGCGCATCGGCTGGCTGGCTTGGTGCAGGCTCCAGCGCATGTCAAAGTCACCGGCCAAGACGCTGAGGTCTTCCTTCAGGGTTTCAAACGACAAGTCAGCGCAGGCAAAGCCGACCCGCATAAAGAACAGGCCGGTGGCGTCTTGGTCACGGTCGTCGGCGTACTGGGCGGCGTCGAGAATGTTGCCGCCGCGCTCCAATAAAAAGCCGGAGACGGCATGAACAATGCCCGGGCGATCCGGGCACGACAGGGTGAGGGTGTAGGTTGAACTCATGGCGGAGCCAATTGTCGCAGCACTGGCGGCCTTTTATTGAGCTCGTCCGGGTCCGGCACAACGGTGACAGAATGGGCTTCAAACATCGATCACGACTTCAAGGGAATTCACATGACTCAGCAAAGCTTCAACATGGATCACCACTGGCTGCCGTTCACGCCGAACCGCAGCTTCAAGCAAGACCCGCGCGTCTTTGTCGCCGCCGACGGCATTCACTTCACCACGCACGATGGCAAGAAGGTGTTGGACGGTATTTCGAGTCTGTGGTGTGTCACGGCGGGCCACAACCGCAAGCCGATCAACGAGGCGATCAAAAAGCAGCTCGACACGCTGGACTACGCCACGGCTTTTCAGGCCAGCAACGACCAGGCTTTCAAGGCCGCTGAGATGATCGCCAACATGGCGCCCGGTGACTTGAACAAGGTGCTGTTTTGCAGCTCCGGCTCAGAAGCTGCTGACACCTCACTCAAGGTCGCGCTGGCCTACCACCGCGCCCGTGGCGAAGGCCACCGCAACGTCTTCATCGGCCGAGAGCGCGGCTATCACGGTGTGGGTTTTGGCGGCATGAGCGTGGGCGGCATTCCTTCCAACCGCAAGGTGTTTGGTGCGGCGCTGCTGCCGCGTGTGGACCACTTGCGCTTCATTCACGACCCGGTGAACCAAGCCTACATCCACAACCAAGAACCGGTCTGGCAAGAAGACATTTTGTTGGAGCTTGAAAACCGTATTTTGCCGCTGCACGACGCCAGCAACATCGCCGCTGTCATCGTCGAACCGGTGGCCGGCAGTGCCGGTTGGTATCTGCCGCCGCAGGGCTACTTAAAGCGTCTGCGAGAGATCTGCGACAAGCACGGCATCTTGCTGATTTTCGACGAAGTGATCACCGGCTTTGGCCGCATGGGTGTCAACTTTGGCGCTGACTACTACGGCGTCGTGCCTGACATGCTGAACTTCGCCAAGGGCGTCACCAACGGTGTGATTCCGATGGGCGGCGTGGTCTGCAGCGACCGCATTTACAACACCATGATGAAGGCGAATGAGGGTGCACCAGAACACGCTATTGAGTTCTTTCATGGCTACACCTACTCGGGTCATCCGGTGGCCTGTGCGGCAGCCATTGCCACGCTCACGCTGTTCAAGGAAGAGAAATTGTTTGAGCGCGCCGGCCAAATGGGCACGGTGCTGGGTGACGCGATGCACAGCGGCCTGAAGGGCCTGCCCACAGTGATCGGCATTCGCAGCTTGGGGTTGGCCGGTGCGGTCGAAATGGCGTCGATTCCGGGCGCGCCGGGCAAGCGCGCTTACGACATTTTCATGACCTGTTTCCACAACGGCGTCTTGGTCCGACCCGCCGGTGAAAACATCGTACTGTGCCCACCGTTCATTGTGGAAAAAGAGCACATCGACCGCATGGTCAACGTGGTGGCTGACGCGATTCGCAAGCACGCATGAAGCGTTTTGGCACGAATCGCTGAGAGGGCTCAGCTGCTACGGGGATGAGCGCTTTGGCAGTTGCTTGGCCAAGTCGGCGCAGTAATCTTTGTCGGGCGTGGCTGGGGTGAGCCAAACACCGTCAAATGATTCGCGCTCATCGCCAGCCACTACCGCACCAGAAAGCAATCGAATGGCTTTCACCCGCAGCGCTGGCGGCAGGTGTTGCGGTACGCCCAGTTGCTTGTCTGCGTGCACGCTGCCGGTGATCAACACCACCACTTGACCAGGCCGCACTGCCGCCTGCACCGTGTCCGCCATGCGCATGTCTTTAGCAATTTGAATCCGAGTCATCGGTGTGATCTGGCTCTCGGGCAACAGGTCGCAATGGCCTTGCCGTATGAGTTGCTGCTGTGCTTTCAGTGCAGGGGCTGGCAGACGTTGGTCAAGCGCTGCGTCGGCCATGTTGCTGCGCATTTGCGTTCGCGGCAAGTTGGCACCGAGCACCGGTACACCAGCACGCACGGCGCTCATCACCGCGGAGCTATAAGCCGCCCATGGCCAAGCGTCGTTGTTCCAGCGCAGGGCGTTGCGGGTTTGTTCTTCGCTGGCGTTAGAGGTCAAGGCTACGGTGCTGTTGCCGCTGTCTGCCATCTCCAGCGCAACCGCCGCAAGGACACCGCGCGCCGCCAGCGCTTCAACGATTTGTTGTTGCAGCGCTTGGTGCTCTGGCGCGTCGTGTTGTTCGCCCAGTAGCAACACATCGGTCGGCAACCACGCGTCGAGTCGAGTTTGTAATTCAGTGGCGCGAAGTCCGTGGGCGCAGCCGGCTAGAGACACGCCGAGCGTGATGAGGAAAGCCGTTAGGAAGGGCCGAGTCAATGCGAGAAAGGTCGGCAGAAAGAAGAAGGAAGACATGCGTCGATACTAAGGCTTCAACAGATTTCGGTGCCTCCGTTTTGTAGCCAACCCAGACATGCCCCCTTCAGCCTTCGTCCAATTCACCCAGCGAATGTTTCAGCGCGCCGTGGTGCGCACTCTCCTCACCTTGCTACTGGCTTGGGGGGCAGCTTTGCTGTGCATCGCGCTGAAGGTGCCTTTACCGTGGATGATCGGACCGCTGTTGGCGACGGCGGGTTTGACGATGCTCGGTGGGCCGACCGCCAGTTGGACGCCGCTGCGCAATGGCGGACAGTGGCTCATTGGCGGGGCTTTGGGCTTGTACTTC
>JBEDKR010000078.1:0-7677 GCA_041172005.1 Pseudomonadota bacterium | reverse complement strand
AGATTCAGGCGCGCTGGTGTAGAGCCGGTCTTTCAGGATGTCGAGGTAGAACGCGCCCAGATCTTCGCTGCAGTAGATCTGCAGTTTCGAGACCACGGGCTGGAACTCATAGACCTCGTAATGCGCCAAGATGTCGGCTTGCAACTGCGCTGCACGGCTCAAAGCATAGCGGTCAATTTCCAGCATTTGCTCCAAGGGAACGCTGTCGGTGGCCGGGTCAAAGTCGCTCACATTGGCCAGCAAGAAGCGCAGCGTGTTGCGAATCCGGCGGTAGGCATCGACCACACGCGCCAAAATTTTGTCGTCAATGCCGAGGTCGCCCGAATAGTCGGTCGAGGCGCACCAGAGGCGAATGATTTCAGCGCCCAGCTTGTCGGAGACTTCTTGCGGCGCGACCACGTTGCCCTCGCTTTTGCTCATCTTGCGGCCCTTGCCGTCGACGGTGAAGCCGTGCGTCAGCAGCCCTTTGTAGGGTGCGTGGTCGTACATGGCGCAGGCTGTCAGCAGGGAGGAATGGAACCAACCGCGGTGTTGGTCATGGCCTTCAAGGTAGAGGTCGGCCGGCCAAGTCGATTGCGCTGCGTGGCTGTGCTTCAGCACATGGTCGTGCGTGGTGCCAGAGTCAAACCAGACGTCCAAAATGTCGGTGCTTTTGATGTAGTCGGGCGCGTCGTTGCCGATGATGGATTCTGCCGTCGCCTTGCTCCAGGCCTCAATGCCGCCGGCCTCCACCATGCTGGCGGCTTGGTCCATGATCTCCATGGTGCGCGGATGCAATTCGCCGGTGGCTGTGTGGATGAAAAAGGGCAGGGGCACGCCCCAGTTGCGTTGGCGGCTGATGCACCAGTCCGGCCGACCGGCGATCATGTCGCGCAAACGGGTCTTGCCGTTTTCCGGGTAAAACCGCGTTTCTTCAATCGCATTCAGCGCCAGCTGGCGCAGGGTTTTGGCGGCTTTGTCTTTGGTGAACAAGCCTTCATTGCCCGGGCCTTCTTCGTCCATGCGAATGAACCACTGGGCGGCGGCACGGTAGATCACTGGTGTCTTGTGGCGCCAGCAATGCGGGTAGCTGTGCACGATGTCTTGCGTGGCAAACAGGCGATCGTGTTCGCGCAGTTTGTCGATCACCAGCGGAGCGGCTTTCCAGATGTTGAGGCCGCCAAAGAAGGGCAGTTCGTCAACATAACGGCCATTGCCTTGCACCGGGTTCAGGATGTCGTCGTACGCCATGCCATTGGCGACGCAGGAGTTAAAGTCTTCTACGCCGTAAGCGGGTGCGGAGTGCACGATGCCGGTACCGTCGTCGGCGGTGGCGTAGTCGGCCAAATACACCGGCGACAAGCGGCGGTAGCCGTAGACGCCTTGCTCATCGGCGACGTCGTGCAGCGGGTGCATGAAGTTGAGCAGTGCGAGTTTTTCGCCCAGCGTGGTGGCCAGCACCGTGCCGGTGAGGCCAAAACGAGCCAAGCATTTCTCGACCAACACAGACGCCAGCACCAGCAGGCCGCGCTCGGTGTCCACCAGCGCGTATTCAAGGGCAGGGTTCAGGTTCAGTGCCTGATTCGCCGGAATGGTCCACGCGGTGGTGGTCCAGATCACGGCAAACGCGTCTTTGGACAAACTGCTCAAGCCAAAAGCCGCCGCAAGTTTTTCAGGCTCGGCGGATTTGAAACCGACGTCCAGCGTTTGCGACTTTTTGTCGGCGTATTCAATTTCAAACTCAGCCAGTGATGATCCGCAGTCAAAGCACCAGTACACCGGCTTCAGGCCGCGGTACACAAAGCCGCGTTCCATGATGCGTTTGAGGGCACGAATTTCATTCGCCTCGTTGGCGAAATCCATGGTCCGGTACGGGTTGTCCCATTCGCCCAATACGCCCAGGCGTTTGAAGTCGGCCATTTGTCCGGCGATTTGCTCGGTGGCGAAAGCTCGGCTTTTGGCTTGCACTTCGTCACGCGGCAAGGCCCGACCGTAGAGTTTTTCAATGGCGTTTTCAATTGGCAGACCGTGGCAGTCCCAGCCCGGCACATACACCGCGTCCATGCCCTTGAGCTGGCGCGCCTTGACGATCATGTCTTTCAACACTTTGTTGACGGCGTGGCCAATGTGAATCTTGCCGTTGGCGTAGGGCGGGCCGTCATGCAGCACAAATTTCGGCCGGCCTTGGCGGACGTCGCGCAGTTTTTTGTAGAGCCCTTTGTCTTCCCATTCTTTGACCCAGCCGGCTTCGCGCTTTGGCAAATCGCCGCGCATCGGGAAAGGCGTGTCAGGCAAGTTCAGGGTGCTGCGGTAATCGGTTTTGGTGTCGGACATGGTTTTATTTCGAAGCAAACGGGGAGGTCGGGGCAGCTGTCACGGGCAGCTTGGCGGGAGTAGGCCGCACAACGCGGACCTGAGGGGGCCATGGGCCCTGCAGTGAGCAGGGCAGGCGCTGACAGTGGCGAGATCGTCTAAATTCGATCGCGGGTGGTTTGCCGGCTGGTTTCGGTGTGCATGGCCGCAAAAAACGCACGCGCGTTGTCACAGTCCTGGGAGATGCCTTTTTTCAGCGCCTCCAGACCCTCGTATTTCAGCTCGTCATGCAGTTTGTGCAGCAGTTCCACACGGATGATTTTACCGTAGGCACTGTCGAGGCCAACGCCCTCGGGGGGTAGCGCAGCACGCGAAGCGGCCAGCTTGGGGGTCCAGTCTAGACAATGGACTTCCAGCAAGACGCGACCAGCGTCTTCGACGGTCGGCCGGATGCCCAAGCTCGCCACGCCATCGACAGGGGCGTCGCTTTTGGCGCCCAGCCCGTGTGTACGCACTACAAAAATGCCGCTGGCAGCCGGTTTGTCATGCCTGAAAGCAATGTTCAGGGTCCGAAAGCCGAGCTCTCGGCCGAGCTTTTTGCCGTGTACCACGTGGCCCGAAATGCTGTACGGGCGGCCGAGCAACCGTGCCGCGTCGTCCATGTGGCCATGCGCAAGGGCTTCGCGCACTGCTGAGCTGGAGACCCGCGCGCCGTGCACTTCGTAGCTGTCCATGCGGGCGACTTCAAAACCGCAGGCGAGGCCGGCCGCGTCGAGCATGGCGTAGTCACCTGTGCGCTTGCTGCCAAAGCGAAAGTCGTCGCCGACCAGCACGTAGCGCACTTGCAAGTTGTTGACCAAGACGTCGTGGATGAAAGAGTCGGCGCTTTGCGTGGCCAGAAGGGCGTTGAACGGCAGCACCACGGCTTGGTCAATGCCGCAACGTGCCAACTCTGTGAGTTTGTCACGCAAGGTCGAAATGCGTGTGGGCGCCGTGCTTGGGGAAAAGTACTCCCGCGGGTGCGGCTCAAAGGTCATGACCCGGGCCGGTAAGCCCCGGTGCTTGGCCTCATTTTTCAGAACGGCGAGCATCGCTTGATGGCCGCGGTGAACCCCGTCAAAGTTGCCAATGGTCAGCGCGCAGGGCTGAGCCAGTGCCGGGTGCTGATGGCCGCGAAAGATTTTCATGCAGCCGATTATCGTTTTTTAGTGGACAGCTCCGGCCGCCTTGGGACTTGGTGCGGCTGTCGCCATTTGATAGTCACGAAATCCCTGTATATTGTTGGTTAGCAGGCAGGCGCAGATCTCAGAAAAAAAGCGTTTGTCCGGCTTGATTCTAGACATCGGTTTCCATTGCCATGGAGGTTCGTTTGAAGGTCTTAAAGCTGTCCGCCCAAGGCTTGCCACAATCGTGGATCAGCCTCGAACAAGCCGTGTTGCAGTACGCCACCGGGGACGTGCGCTGGGAAGCCGGCGCCCAAGTGGCGGTGTTTCGCGGTGGCCACAACGCCCACACAGGCGAGCAGTCGGTCATAACTGTCAACAGCATCATCGGCACCCGCGGCGTGCCGAACATCAATCCTTTTGATCTCAAACCCGGCCTGACCAATGGCAAGCTGTTTGCCCGCGACCGCAACGTCTGCGCATACTGCGGGAGTCATTTTCACGAAGTAGAGCTGACGCGCGAGCACATCATTCCCTTTGCGCAGCAGGGCATCGACAACTGGATGAATGTGGTCACGGCTTGCCGAGCCTGCAACCACCGAAAAAGTAGCCGCACGCCCGAGCAGGCCCGCATGCCGCTGCTGTACACGCCTTATGTGCCCAGCCTGTGGGAAGACTTCATTTTGCGCAACCGCCGTATTTTGGCGGACCAAATGGAGTTTTTGATCGCGCATGTGCCGCGCTCTTCCCGACTCTTGACTTGATGTCGGCTTGATATCGACTTGAGCTCAAGCGGGTGGGCCCTTCGCCAGGCCATAAACTACCGCCCATGAACGAGAGTGTAAAAAATATTGTCGTCCTGATTTCTGGCGCGGGTTCCAACATGGCCGCGTTGATCAAGGCGTCACAACAAGAAAATTGGGACGACCTGCTGGGCGTGCGCGTGGTGGCTGTCATCAGCAACAAACCCGATGCTGAAGGGCTGGCGCTGGCGCAAGCTTTGGGCGTGCCGACGCAGGTGCTAGACCACAAGGGTTTTGACTCCCGCGCTGCCTTTGACGCCGCCTTGCAAACCTTGATCGACGCGCACCAGCCTGCGCTGGTGGTGCTGGCCGGTTTCATGCGGATTTTGACGCCGACATTTGTGGCGCATTACGCGGGCCGGCTGGTGAACATTCATCCGTCCTTGTTGCCGGCCTTCACCGGGCTCAACACGCACCGTCGCGCTATCGAAGCCGGCTGCACAGTGGCGGGCGCTACGGTGCACAAAGTGACGGCTGAACTAGACCACGGGGATATCTTGGCCCAGGCCGTTGTGCCCGTATTGCCCTGCGACAGCGCCGAGACGCTGGCCGCGCGGGTGCTGGTGCAAGAGCATCTGATTTATCCGCAAGCCATCAAGGCTTTACTTCAATTTCTGTAGCCTGCAGTTGGTGCAGCGCCGCTTTGACAATGCTCTGCGCATCCACCCCAAAGAAGGCCCGTAAGGCCGCGCGCGTGTCGCTGCGGCCAAAGCCGTCGGTCCCCAGCGAAAGGTAAGAACGGTCTGCTGGCAAGAAGGCACGCACGCTCTCGGGCACGGCGCGTACGTAGTCTGTGGCGGCGATGATTGGACCGCGACTGGTGGACAACTGCTCAGCCACAAAGGCGGATGTTGCAGCATCGTCATTCAGCATGTGCTTTTGCTGTGCAGCGCCGTCGCGCGCCAACTCGCTCCAACTGGTCACGCTGTAGACCGTGGCGTGAACGCCTTGTTCGGCGAGTAACTGAGCGGCTTTGATGACTTCGGTCAGGATGGCGCCGGAGCCCATCAGCGTGACTTCGCGGGCTGTGTTGTTGGCGGCTTTTTCCTTTGACATTGTCACTGCTGGAAAGTGCTTGAAGCGGTAGCAGCCGCGGATGATGTCGCCTTCTGATCCGGCCAGCAGATCGGGCTGCGCGTAGTTCTCGTTCATCAGGGTGACGTAGTAGAAAACGTCTTGTTGTTCGACCATCATCTCTTGCATGCCGCGGTCAAGAATGACGGCGAGTTCGGCGCTGAAGGCCGGGTCGTAAGCCTTGCAGTTCGGGATGGTTGAGGCCACCAAATGGCTGGT
The DNA here is from genome assembly GCA_041172005.1 of Pseudomonadota bacterium. Taxonomy (GTDB): domain Bacteria; phylum Pseudomonadota; class Gammaproteobacteria; order Burkholderiales; family Burkholderiaceae_C; genus Polaromonas. Next base: position 2,126 of record JBEDKR010000078.1, on the reverse strand, counting down.
GCCATCTTGGTGTTGCAGGCCTTCACCGCCGAGTGTGGTGCGGCCGGAGGTGGCGCCGAGCAAAAAGCCCCGGGCGCGTTGGTCGGCGGCTGCCCATATCTGGTCGCCGACGCGCTGAAAGCCAAACATCGAGTAATAAATGTAGAAGGGCAACATGGCCAAGCCGTGCACGCTGTAGCTGGTGGCGGCGGCCGTCCAGCTCGCGAGTGCGCCAGCTTCGCTGATGCCTTCTTCCAGAATCTGCCCGTCAAGTGCTTCCCGGTAGCTCAGCACCGAGCCGATGTCTTCGGGCGCGTAACGCTGGCCGACGCTGGAGTAAATACCGACTTGCTTGAACAGGTTGGCCATGCCGAAAGTGCGAGCTTCGTCGGCCACGATGGGCACGATGCGCGGGCCCAGCGCGTTGTCTTTGAGCAAGCCGCCGAGCAGCCGCACAAAGGCCATGGTGGTGCTCATCTCCTTGCCGTCGGCTGCCAGTGCGAAGCTGCCGTAGGTGGGCAGCGCGGGGATGTTAATGGGTTCAGCCGTGGTGTCGCGCTTGGGCAAGTAGCCGCCGAGCGCTGCACGCTTGGCCTGCATGTATTGCATCTCCGCGCTGTCGGCGGCGGGCCGGTAAAAGTCAATGCGCTTGGCTTGTTCGTCGCTCAGCGGCAGGTTGAAGCGATTGCGAAATTCGATGAGTTCGTTTTCGTCAAACTTCTTTTGCGAGTGCGTGGTCATCTTGCCCTGACCGGCGCTGCCCATGCCGTAGCCTTTTTTGGTGTGCGCCAAAATCACTGTCGGTTGGCCTTTGTGTTTGGCTGCGGCAGCGTAGGCCGCATGAATTTTCACGAGGTCGTGGCCGCCGCGTTTGAGGCGGTCGATCTGCTCATCGGTCATGCCTTGGGCCAAGCGTGCCAGCTCCGGGTTTTGACCAAAAAACGTGTCGCGATTGAAGCGCCCGTCTTTGGCTGCGAAGGTCTGCATTTGGCCGTCGACGGTTTCTGAAAAAGCCTTGGCCAACGCGCCTGTGACGTCGCGGGCAAACAATCCATCCCAGTCGCTGCCCCAGACCAGTTTGATGACGTTCCAGCCCGCACCAGCGAAGAGTTTTTCAAGCTCGTCAATGATTCGTCCGTTGCCGCGCACCGGGCCGTCGAGTCGCTGCAGGTTGCAGTTGACGACCCAGACCATGTTGTCCAAGCCTTCGCGTGCGGCCAGCGTCAACGCGCTCATGGATTCCGGTTCGTCCATCTCGCCGTCGCCGAAAACCCCCCAGACCTTGCGGCCCTCGCAATTGAGCAGGCGGCGGTGCGTCAGGTAGCGCATGAAGCGCGCGTGGTAGATTGAACTGATCGGGCCGATGCCCATCGAGCCGGTCGGGAATTGCCAAAAATCGGGCATCAAATACGGGTGCGGATAGCTGCTCAAGCCGCGGCCTTCTTGGCCGGGGCCTGAGATTTCTTGCCGGTAACGACCCAGCGTTTGTTCGTCGAGCCTACCTTCGAGGTAAGCGCGGGCATAGACCCCAGGCGCGCTGTGCGGCTGGAAAAACACCAGGTCGCCACGGTGTTGACCTTCGCCTACACCTTCGCGGGCATGAAAAAAGTGATTGAAGCCAGTTTCAAACAGATCGGCCGCGCTGGCGTAGCTGGCGATGTGGCCGCCGAGCTCGGCAGAACCGCCGGTTTCGACTTGATTAGCGCGCACCACCATGGCCAACGCGTTCCAGCGCATCAGCGAGGCCAGTCGTTCCTCCATCGCCAGATCGCCGGGAAACACCGGCTGCTCATCGACGCCAATGGTGTTGAGGTAGGGCGTGGCCAGTTCGGGTTGCCAGCCGATGCGCTGCACACGCGCCTGCCGGGCCAACTCGCCGAGCATCTGCCGGGCGCGATCTGGGCCTTGCGTGGCGACCAAGGCTGAGAAGGCTTCGCGCCATTCGGCGGTTTCCTGCGGATCAGGGTCGGTCTGCGCTGTCGTTGCGGTTGCCATTGCGGTTGCGCTGACGGCGAGGAGGGAGGTGTGGGTGTGATCGTTCATGGCCTGTCTACTTTACGCAATCCGCTGCAGAAGCTTCTGCTTGAATGTAGTGTGTTTGTATTTGAGGTTGGCATAAAATGCCGTGAAATATAAAACTGGTGAAA
>JBEDKR010000077.1:0-7703 GCA_041172005.1 Pseudomonadota bacterium | reverse complement strand
CGCCAACACCTTCCATTCATTGGATTGGCCCAGCGAAGCCAGCCCGCCATTCCCGACGCCTTATGGCTGAGCACGCTGCAGGCTTATCCATTTTTAACGGCCGACAACACCAACGACCCGGCGCAGTTACGCGCGATGGTGGCTGAGTTTTTGGCAGACAAAGAATTCAACGGCGCTCATGATCTGCACATCACGGACGCTATGGCCGTGGCGATTGCTGCTCAGGCCTGCCTGCCGGTGTTGCACCTAGGGCTGCTTTGGTACGACGATTTCAAAGGCATCGTGGTGCATCCCGGCGCCATGCTGGCACGCCGCGAAGTGGTCGACGACGCGGGCGTGGTGCACCACTACCAAGAAGCCCTGACCGGCGAAGCCATGCAGTACGGCCCCGTGACCCTGAGTTGGGCTGACGTCGCCGCATCAGGCGACTCGGCCCAAGCCGGCTACAACGTTGTGATTCATGAGTTTGTGCACAAGCTGGACATGCGCAGCGGCAGCGCCGACGGCTGCCCGCCCCTGCCGTCCAGACTCGCTTGGGAAAGCTGGCGCGTCACAATGCAGGCCAGCTACGTGCGGTATCAAGGCAAGGTGACGATGGCCGAACGCTTCGGCGCCGAGCAGCCTTGGCTCGACGCTTACGCAGCGACCGCCCCAGCTGAATTTTTTGCAGTGACGGCCGAGGCCTACTTCGTCAACCGAAAGCGTTTCGCGCAAGAGTTCCCAGAACTCATGCCGCTGTTCACGCAGTTCTTCAACGCTTCAGCAACGCCTTAAGCACGTTTTGCACGCGGCGTGTTTGCGCCGCATCGTACGGGCTGGTGAACACTTTAGCCATGTCTTCAGCCCAAGTTTCGTGCGGAGCCGGTGCATTGCGACGGGTCAACAACTGCAACTGCAACATGCGACGCGCGCTGATGTGCTCGGCCGGGGTTGGCAGTTCTGTGGCGATTTCCATGCGCAACAACGCTTCGGCAGCATCACCAGAAGCAGGTGCGGTGAGCGCCTGAGCCCAACGCGTACGCACCGCCGCTGGAACCTGTTTACCGAGTTCATGGCCGCTTGGCAACTGCTCTGGATCACGCTTTTCCCAAGCTGAGATCAAGTGCGTCAAAACCTCCCCGTGTGCCTGCTCAGCGAGCTTTTTGAGGGCTGAATTGGCGGTCTCGAAGGCTTCACGCTGGGCTCGGAATGCGGCATCGCCCAAACGCGGACCGCGCTCTTCAAACGCTGGCCGCTCGCTGAAGCGGTCAGCGCGATCGCCTCGGCCACCACGCTCATCCCGGAGTGGTTCAAATTTGTTTTCCATACCGGTGCGTGGGCGCGCATCTTTGCCGCCTGCGCGGGGGTCTTTGCGATCACCGAACTTGCCGCCACGACCAGCCGGTGCCGGCTCAGCCTTGCGCATGCCAGGGCGGTCATCGCCGCGCATGGCCACCACGGGCTTAGGTGCGGCTTTGACAACCACCGGCGCAGCGGGTTCGGCCACAGCTTCGGCTTCAGCGGAGGGTTCTGCAGCAGTGGTGTCTTGGGCTGATGCAATGCTTTCTTCAGTCACTTCGGTGCTTGCATCGGCTTCAGCCGTTGCTGGTGTTGCGGCAGCTGCGCTGCTCACGGGCTCGACAGACTCGGCGGGCACAGCGGTTTCGGCTGGTGCGACAACGACAGCCGGGGCCACTGCAGCCACAGGAGCTGCCACAGGCACTTGGCCGCGAACCACCGCCTCTAAGGCCTTGGCCGCAGCATGGATTTTTTGTGCATCGCCGCTGGCCGTAGCTTCAGCCACGGCTTTGGAGGCCTCGACCACCATGCGGTCGAACTCGCCCAAGGCACCCGCGGCTTTTTCGCGCTCAGCGGTTTTGCGCTGGAAAGCATCGTCAATCGGTTTGCGGAAAGCATCCCAGAGCTTTTGCTCTTGCTTGCGCTCAATCGGCACTTGCTGAGCCTCTTGCTGCCAGCGCTGCTGCACGGCTTTGACGGCGTCAATGCGCAGTTGTGGCTCAGCACCCAAGGCTTGCGCCTCTTCAATCATGGCACGACGACGGGCCAGGCTGTCGTTGCGGGCAGTGGTCAGCGGCGCATCGGCTGCGTCCATCGCAGCTTTCCAAACCGGCTGGATGTCAGCAAAAGTTTTTTCGCTCAGATGGCCGGCTTCACGCCATTTCGTGACAAAGCCATTCAGGCTGCGAATGTGGTGCTTCCAGTCGGTGTTGGTCTTGTTAGCCTCTGCCCAAGCCAGCACTTCGTCGATCAGAACTCGGCGCTGGGCCTTGGTGGCTTCGGTTTGTTCTTTGGTTTTTTCCAGCCATGCTTCGACCACTTTGTGGGACTCGTTGCAAGCGTCGTCAAAACGCTTCCACAGCGCGTGGTTGGGCGTGCCGCCTTGGTCACTGGTTTTCCACTGCTCACGCATGGCGCGCAACGCTTCTTGCTGCTTGCGGCCGCCCATTGGCTTGGCCACCAGTTTTTCGGCCTTCTCGACCAAGTCCTCGCGGATCTGGTCGGCGCGCCAACGCTGCCAGCCTTCCAGTTCACCCGCTGCGGTCAAGGCGGCATGCGAAGCCGCCTCCAGGGTGCTGTCAATATGACGTATGTTTTCTTTCAGGGCGTTGCGCAAGTCTGCGGCAGCCTTGGGCGTGGACTTGCCATGGCCTTCTGCCACTTCAGTTTCTAGCTTGGTCAAAGCCTCTTGCACGGCTGCGGCAGCCTTGGCACGCAAATCAGCCAGCACGGCAGGGTCTAACTTGACCTTGGGCGGACGGGCCGGTTTGTCGCCAGCCGGCGCGCTTGACGGCTCACTGATACCGCGTGCCGAGCGCAATTCGTCAGCCCACACGGGCACCGCTGGCAACGGCGCTGCCGGGTCTTCAGACGCCGCCACGGCAATCGACAAAGCGCCCTGGAAAGCCTCCCACATGGCCAAAAACTGAGCGCGCGAGGCCTCCAGCAATGGCGGGAATTTCGCATCCACGCTGGCCCAGATCGGGTCTGCGGTGATTTCGTTGGCCTGTTCTTGCCAATGCGCGACGTCCGCGCGCAGTGTCTCCCACACCGTCTGCGCGTCGCGCCAAGGTTTGGTCGACAGCACTTCGGTGCGCTGGGCAATCAGCACAGCCGCTTCACGCTGAACCTGCGTGCGATGCTGCAAGTCTTCAATCGTCTTGACGCGATCGGCGAGTTGCACTTTCAGGCTGGCCAAAGGCTCGCGTGACAGTGGCGCACCGGCCTTGGCGGCGTCACGCTGCCACGCCAGCGCATCGGCTAAATTCAATTTGGGCAACGCCAGCAGCGTCTGCGCTTTGTCGGCCCATTCGGCCGCAACTGCTTCTTGGCCCTTGACGCGCTTAGCGTCGTCGAGCTTTTCTTTCAGGAGCTTGGCAGCGCCTTTGTCGCGGTTCGAGAGTTCTTTATAGACGTCGGCCAGTTGGTCGGCGCTGGGGTTGGTGGCCAGCCATTCGCGGATGCGGGCCGCCCGCTCGCCAGACGTGGGCGCTGAAAAAGCACCGCCGGTCAGCGCGTCCAGTGGATGTGAATCAGAGCCCTTGGCCTGGGATGATTTGGCGGCGGAAGGATCGGATTTGGCAGAGTTGGACATGATGAATGCTTGATAAAAAAGAGGGAGGCGCGGCGCTGACTGGCTTGTCAAATGTCATTCAGCAGCGAACGTGGTCAAAAAACGAGAGGGTAAATAAGCGGGCAAATAAGACTCAAACGGCCAATCAAATGGAACACTCAAGGGCCAAAGTCTGCGCGCAAGAAAAAAGCTTCACGAATAAAGCATTGCCGCTATTTTCGCTGTTTTTTGGCGAGCCCCCTAAAACCTACCGCAGCCCTCAGCAATACGACAGACAACTCGGGGATGCAGGCAAACAAATTTTCATGACTTGGCAGGTCGGATGACATTCAAATTAGCGTTCAACTCTAAGCATTGAGACCCATTGCTTGTGTTTTCAAACAGCCTTCTTAAAGCCAATAGAGAATAAAGAATCAATTCCTTATGATTGACAGGTTATTTAACGACCCCCTAGAATCCGCCCGTCTGTGCTTAAAACGCAAAGTTCAACATCAAGCTGCCGCCTACAGCTCGTCCAACAAGACACCTCCTCAAGCGAAAACGCTTGGCTTGTTGGTGACCCAATCCTAGCAACTGGTCCCAAGCCGGAAGCGTCGAAAGGAGTTCCATGACAGTGCAATTGAAGTCAAGCCTGCAACTGTGTTTGCTCAACACACGCAGCAGCGCCCGAAATGTCGTCAGAGACATTGCCGAAGGGTTTTTTAATATCAGCCACAACAGCTTTGCCATGCTGGGTTTGGCTTTGGTCTTCGTGATGATCACCTTGACCGCCAGGCCTGACCTGCGTGAAGCTGGCGAAAGCCGTCTGATGGCCTTGTTGCTGGCCCGCCAGGAAGCCACCATCGGCTTCACCGAACCCGGTGCAGTTGACCGCGCCACGGCACTCAACCCCAAAGACCTGCCTTCGAAGCAGGCTGCAGTGGCTCTTTGGCTGAGCAAAAAATATGGCGTCGCGCCTGAGCCCTTGAGTGCGTTGGTGGCCCACGCCTTTGAAATTGGTGAAAAGTCCAAGTTGGACCCGACCCTGATTCTGGCCATCATGGCGATTGAGTCTGGCTTCAACCCGTTTGCCCAAAGCCCCGTCGGCGCCCAAGGCCTGATGCAAGTCATGACCGGCATTCACCATGACAAATACGCCCATTTTGGTGGCAAGTTCGCCGCCTTTGACCCCGTCACCAACCTGCGGGTGGGCGTCAAAGTGCTGGAAGAATGCATCAGCCGGGCCGGCTCGGTAGAAGGCGGTCTGAAGTTTTATGTCGGTGCCGCCAACCTAGATGACGATGGTGGTTATGCCGGCAAAGTCATGGCCGAGCATGGGCGCTTACAAGCGGTGGCCAGTGGCAAACGGCAAGCCTATGACAGCCCGGCAACGCCAGCCCTGATGCCAGCCTCGTTCCCCTTGACACCCCAGCCTGCCAGCCCACGCTCAGCGGATGGCTCGCAAAGCGTCGCTTGGCTGGGTAACTGAGCGCCAGCCCTTGAAACCGTCGGCTACACTAACTGCGTGCGCAACTGGCGATAAGCCCGGCCTGCTGAAAAGCGGCTCGGGCTGACGTGGGACACCACTGGGAAGCGCACCGCTCTGATGTCATTTGACGAAGAGCGTTCAGCCGTTCGCCTGGGCAGACTTTGCACCTCCTCCTTTTGGATCATGAGGGCAAAGACCACCGTCTCTAGGACTGCCATGTACCACCGCAATATTCTGGTTGAGCAAACTGACCCCGAACTCTGGGCTGCTATTCAGGCCGAAAACGCCCGTCAAGAACACCACATTGAGCTGATCGCCAGCGAAAACTATGCGTCGCCCGCCGTCATGGCCGCGCAAGGCTCGCAGCTCACCAACAAATACGCCGAAGGCTACCCAGGCCGCCGCTACTACGGTGGCTGCGAACACGTCGACGTCGCCGAGCAACTGGCGATTGACCGGATCAAGCTGATTTTTGGTGCTGACGCGGCCAACGTGCAACCGCATTGCGGCGCTTCCGCCAATGAAGCGGTTTTCTTGGCTTTCCTCAAGCCCGGCGACACCATCATGGGCATGAGCCTGGCCGAAGGCGGTCACCTGACCCACGGCATGCCGCTCAACATCAGTGGCAAATGGTTCAACGTCGTCAGCTACGGCCTCAACGCCAAAGAAGAAATCGACTACGACGCGATGGAGCGCAAGGCGCATGAGTCCAAGCCGAAATTGATCATTGCTGGCGCTTCGGCCTACTCGCTTGGCATCGACTTTGCCCGCTTTGCCAAGGTCGCCAAAGACGTTGGCGCTATTTTCTTGGTCGACATGGCGCATTACGCGGGTCTGATCGCCGCTGGCGTCTACCCGAATCCGGTGCCCCACGCAGACGTCGTCACATCGACCACCCACAAGAGTTTGCGCGGCCCGCGTGGCGGCATCATCTTGATGAAGGCTGAGCACGAAAAAGCCATCAACAGCGCCATCTTCCCCGGCCTGCAAGGCGGCCCGCTGATGCACGTGATTGCGGCCAAGGCTGTGGCCTTCAAAGAAGCCATGGCACCTGAATTCAAGGTCTACCAGCAGCAAGTCATCACCAACGCCCGCATCGTTGCCGAGACGCTGATCGAACGCGGCTTGCGCATCGTCAGTGGCCGCACCGAAAGCCACGTCATGCTGGTTGATTTGCGGGCCAAAGGCATCACCGGCAAAGAGGCCGAAGTGGTGCTCGGCAACGCCCACATGACGATCAACAAAAACGCCATCCCGAATGACCCGGAAAAGCCGATGGTCACCAGCGGTGTGCGCATCGGCACCCCGGCCATGACCACGCGCGGCTTCAAAGACGAAGAAGCCCGCATGACGGCCAACCTGATCGCCGACGTGCTGGACAACCCGCGTGATGCGGCCAACATCGACGCGGTTCGTGCCAAGGTTCACGCCTTGACCAGCCGTTTCCCGGTCTACGGCTAAAACGCCACCCGGACAGCGCCGTGAAGTGCCCGTTCTGCGGAAATTTGGAAACCCAGGTCGTCGAGACCCGGGTCTCTGAAGACGCCGATTTCATTCGCCGTCGCCGCCAATGCGGTGCCTGCGAAAAGCGCTTCACGACCTATGAGCGGCCAGACGTCAACCTCCCGGCCATTGTCAAAAAAGATGGCCGGCGGATTGAATACAAGCGCAGCAAAATTCTCGAATCCATGAATCTGGCGCTGCGCAAGCGCCCGGTGAGCACCGAGCAAGTCGATTCAGCGGTTGAGCGGATTGAAGAACAGCTCCTGAACTTAGGACTTCGAGAAGTCGCCTCAACCCGCTTGGGCGAACTGGTGATGCGAGAACTTAAAAAGCTCGACAAAGTGGCTTATGTGCGCTTTGCCAGCGTCTACCGCAGTTTTGAAGACATTGACGAGTTCAAAACGCTGGTCGACGAAGTTCGGCGCTGATCTTGCAACGCAGCCTTGTTTTCACCGCCAGCAGTCAGCCACGTTGAGATCGTTGTCGGCCAATCCTCTCAAGCCTGTCTGATTTAGCGTCAAGGTGCCACACTTGTCGCCAGCCATCGACCCAACCGGCTCAGCCCTGAGTTCATACGCATTGACCGCCACACTGACCAGCCGGAGCTGATAACGCTGCTCTGCGCCCGCCGGAACGCCTTGCAAACGCAATGGCAGTTCAGGCGGCTTGCCGGGCTCTTGAGCGGAGCCGTCGTAACGCCCATGCGCACTGTAATAACGCTCCATGAAATGCTGCGCCTCCAGCAAGGCGCCAACGGCTTCTGCCCGGTGACCGCGTTGAACATGCTGTTTGTAATTAGGCAAAGCTATCGCCGCGACGATGCCCATGATGACCAACACCAGCAGCAACTCGATCAGGCTGAAGCCGAGTATCGATTTGCGCGGGGCGCTTCGCGCAGAGCCGCCCCGAGCAGCATGAAAAAGAACTGATTGACACATCATGGCCTCGCTCCTATCAGTGAATGGGCGGATTGAGGATGCGCCGCGAAGTGCGGTCTGTCAGCCTCCCGGCTGACAAGTTCGGCTCCACGGGCGGGTCTGCCACCACCGAACGCTGAACCGCCACCAGTGTTTGCAGCCAGAGCACCGAGCCGGTGACCGTGAAGCCACGGGCATCCGCCGTGTAATCCGGGCTGAAACCACGGGCCGTGATGACATAGAC
>JBEDKR010000076.1:0-7739 GCA_041172005.1 Pseudomonadota bacterium | reverse complement strand
GAGTGGCACAAGCACACCCTCTGGCACAGCGAAGGCAACCGCCTGACTTACAAGCCGGTGCAAATGAAACCGCTGACGGTGGACTCAATTCCCCTGACCGTTCGTAGTTTCTAACACCTTGTGGGACAGATCTTGAGTTCTGTCCCCAACTGATCAACTTTTGCGAGTACACCATGGCCAAACGCACTTTCCAGATTTACCGCTACGACCCAGACCAAGACGCCAAGCCGTACATGCAGACCATCGAGGTTGAACTCGATGGCAGCGAACGCATGCTGCTCGACGCCCTGATGAAGCTCAAAGCGCAAGATCCGACCATCACCTTTCGCCGCTCCTGCCGCGAAGGTGTTTGCGGTTCGGACGCCATGAACATCAACGGCAAAAACGGCCTCGCCTGCCTGACCAACATGCTCACGCTGAAGGGCACCATCGTCCTCAAGCCGCTGCCTGGTCTGCCAGTCGTGCGCGACCTGATCGTCGACATGACGCAGTTCTTCAAGCAGTACAACTCGATCAAGCCATACTTGGTGAATGACAATGTGCCGCCTGAAAAAGAGCGTCTGCAAAGCCCTGAAGAGCGCGATGAACTGAACGGCTTGTATGAGTGCATCTTGTGCGCCAGCTGCTCAACCAGCTGCCCTAGTTTCTGGTGGAATCCGGACAAGTTCGTCGGCCCGGCCGGTCTGTTGCAGGCTTACCGCTTCATTGCGGACAGCCGCGACGAAGACACCGCTGCGCGCCTCGACAACCTTGAAGATCCATACCGTTTGTTCCGCTGCCACACCATCATGAATTGCGTTGACGTTTGCCCCAAGGGCTTGAACCCGACACGAGCGATTGGAAAAATCAAAGAAATGATGGTTCTGCGCGCAGTCTGAGATCGTCACTGTGACATCTGCTCTGCCTGAAACTTCGCCGCATCACAATTCACCGCTGCTGGACGAGCGTTCGCTCAGCCGGCTACGGTGGGGTTGCCGTCGCGGCCTGCTTGAAAACGACTTGTTCATCGAACGTTTTTTTGCCCGGCATGAATCCCTGCTGACCGTCAGGCAAGCCAAAGGCTTGAATGATTTAATGGACTTGTCAGACAATGATCTGCTGGACTTGTTTTTGCAGCGAAAGCAACCTAGTGAACTAGAAGCCGTCAGCGCATCGACCGACGAAGCCCGCGAAGTGCTGGCCCTGTTGATCGTTCCGACGGCACTTGGTTCGGTGCCTGCCTGACAAAAACCTACGGGATCGATGCCAACAAGACATCACCCATCTCCCCCATGAAAAGGAAAGAGAAATGAAACTAGCCGACAACAAAGCCACCCTCTCGTTCAGCAACGGCACGCCTAGCGTTGACTTGCCTGTTTACCAAGGGACCGTTGGCCCTGACGTGGTCGACATTCGCAAGCTCTATGCACAGACCGGCATGTTCACTTACGACCCGGGCTTCATGTCGACAGCGGCAACGCAATCAGCCATTACGTACATCGACGGTGACAAAGGCGAGTTGCTTTACCGCGGCTACCCGATTGAGCAACTCGCCACCAACTGCGACTACCTAGAAACCTGTCACCTCTTGTTGTACGGCGAGTTGCCTAACGCTGACCAGAAAAAAGACTTTGTTGGACGCGTGACCAACCACACCATGGTTCACGAGCAGATGCAGTATTTCATGCGCGGTTTCCGCCGTGATGCACACCCAATGGCGATCATGACCGGCTTGGTCGGCGCCCTCTCTGCCTTCTACCATGACAGCACTGACATCAACAATCCGGAGCACCGTGAAATTGCGGCGATTCGCCTGATTGCCAAGATGCCGACGCTGGTCTCCATGGCTTACAAATACACCGTTGGTCAGCCCTACGTTTACCCACGCAATGACCTGAGCTACGCTGGCAATTTTTTGCACACGATGTTCTCTACGCCATGCGAAGAGTACAAAGTCAATCCAGTGCTCGAGCGCGCACTAGACCGCATTTTTATCTTGCACGCTGACCACGAGCAAAATGCCTCAACCTCGACCGTCCGTCTGTGCGGCTCGTCAGGCACCAACCCGTTTGCAGCCATTGCTGCTGGTGTGGCCTGCCTCTGGGGCCCGGCCCACGGCGGCGCCAACGAAGCTGCACTGAACATGCTGACAGATATCCAAAAAAGCGGCGGTGTCGAAAACATCGGCGAGTTCATCAAGCAAGTCAAAGACAAGAACTCAACCGTCAAGCTGATGGGTTTTGGTCACCGCGTTTATAAGAACTACGACCCACGCGCCAAACTGATGCAAGAAACTTGCAAAGAAGTGCTGCAAGAGATGGGCCTTGAAAACGACCCGCTGTTCAAGCTGGCCATGACGCTCGAAAAAATCGCCCTCGAAGACGACTACTTTGTCTCCCGCAAGCTCTACCCGAACGTCGACTTCTACTCTGGCATCGTCCAGCGCGCTATCGGTATTCCAGTACCACTGTTCACTGCTGTCTTCGCCTTGGCACGTACAGTCGGCTGGATCGCTCAGCTGAATGAAATGATCGGCGACCCTGAGTACAAAATCGGCCGTCCGCGCCAGTTGTTTTCGGGCTCAACACCACGCGACGTTAAGCCTATCGGCCAACGCTGATAAGCTGTCTGCTTCCTAAGAAGCTGGTTATGAAAAGCCTGCTGGCCTTGTGTCGGTGGGCTTTTTACATCTAGAGCTGCATTTTCAACGCTTAATAATCCCGATTGACCACATCATCGTGAAGCACATCGCGAACTCTGCCGCACTGCGATTTGCTTTGGGTAAAGCCGAAGCGCCACAAGCTTGCCGCTGCGCCCTCGGGACCTGTACCGCTTGGGAAAGCCTCGCTGAATACCGCTGGGAAGCGGCGCAAATGACGGCGATAGGAACACTGCGCGACCCGGTTGTTGAGGAACCGACACTCGAAGAATGCCACCCGCAGGGCACGCGCTACGACTCGCCGAACGCCCCCATTGCGCCGGCTTTTTTCCCGTACAACCAATGCGAGGTCTGGCACTGCAAGCGCTGTGATCGACACCTGTTGCGTTACACAGAATTTGGCGGCTACAACGTCGACCCGCGTGTGCGAGCTATCAACGTCGACAACATCATCGACTGAGTTGCACATGACGACACAACCTGCCGCCAACGCCCACCAGCAGCCCTTCAGTGCGGCTGCAGTGCTACTGGCAGCTGGGGCGGGCGGGCGCATGGGCTACAAAGCCAAATCACTGCTGGAGCTCGACGGTGTGCCTCTGATACATCGCCAGATCATGGCCTTGCAGAGCGCTGGTGTGACTGAACTGGTGGTTGTGTTGGGCCACCATGCGAGCGAGATAGCGCCACGGTTAAAAGACTTTTCGGTCACGTTGGTAACCAATGTCAATCCGGATTCCAGCCCAATCTCGTCGCAGCGGCTGGGCATGCAAAGCCTGAGTGGACAAACAGACGCCGTGCTGATGGCGCTGGCCGACCAGCCCCTGATCAATGCGCAAGATGTGCGGCAGTTGTTGGACGCATTTGAACAACGGCCTGAAGGCACAAACCTGCTTTTCCCGCTCGTACAAGGTCAGCCGGGCAACCCGGTTATCTTCACAGCAGCCGTGCGATGCGAGATGCTGGCCTGCCCGCCTGAGGTCGGCTGCAAACAATGGCGGCAACAACATGCGCAGCAAGTGCACGCCTACGACTGCAGCAACCCGCATTTTGTGCAGGACGTAGACACGCCCGAAGACATCGACAAATTTCGCCTGAGCAGCGGTCGTCAGTTGCAATGGCCGACACCAACTCTTCCATAGCGCCTCTCATAGCTTTAAAATAAAATTCTCTCGAAGGAAACAAATGCGAACCCTCTACGACAAGATCTGGGACGAACACGTCGTCCACACCGAAGAAGATGGCACGGCCATCATTTACATCGATCGCCATCTGGTCCATGAAGTGACCAGCCCACAAGCCTTTGAAGGTCTGCGCGAAGCTGGTCGCAAAGTCTGGCGCATCAGCTCCATCGTCGCCACCGCCGACCACAACACGCCGACCACCGGCTGGGAGCTGGGTTATGACGGCCTGACCGATGCCGTCAGCAAAGAACAAATCGTCACTCTGGACAGCAACATCGCAGAGTTCGGCGCCGCCGCCTACTTCCCGTTTCTTTCCAAGCGACAAGGCATCGTCCACGTGATGGGGCCTGAGAGTGGCGCTACGCTGCCCGGCATGACCGTCGTCTGCGGCGATTCGCACACCTCGACGCACGGTGCCTTTGGCGCACTGGCGCACGGCATTGGCACCAGCGAAGTCGAGCACGTCATGGCGACGCAAACGCTGCTGGCCAAAAAAGCCAAAAACCTGCTGATCAAAGTCGAAGGCACTTTGGCTCCCGGCCTGACCGGCAAAGACATCGTGCTGGCCATCATTGGCAAGATCGGCACGGCAGGCGGCACCGGTTACACCATAGAGTTTGGCGGCGCCGCGATCCGTGCGCTGAGCATGGAAGGCCGCATGACGGTCTGCAACATGGCGATCGAAGCTGGTGCACGCGCGGGTCTGGTGGCGGTCGATCAAAAAACCATCGACTACGTCAAGGGCCGTTTGCTCGCGCCTGGCACAGACCCGAAGACCGGCCAATTTGTCGGCGGTCCCGAGTGGGACATGGCAGTGCAGTACTGGAACACTTTGCGTTCTGACCCGGGCGCCAAATTTGATGCTGTGGTTGAGATCGACGCTGGCAGCATTCGCCCACAAGTCACTTGGGGCACCTCGCCTGAAATGGTGTTGTCGATCGAAGACATCCTGCCCGATCCGGACAAAGAAAAAGACGCCAACAAACGCGACGCCATCGAACGCGCCTTGACCTACATGGGCCTCGCGCCCGGCAAGGCGATCAACGACATCATGATCGACAAAGTTTTCATCGGCTCCTGCACCAACAGCCGCATTGAAGACATTCGCGAAGCCGCAGCCATCGTCAAAAAGATCGGCCAAAAAGTCGCTAAAAACGTCAAGCTTGCCATGGTCGTGCCGGGCTCCGGCTTGGTCAAAGAACAAGCCGAACGAGAAGGTCTCGACAAGATTTTTGTCGCTGCTGGTTTTGAATGGCGTGAGCCAGGTTGCTCCATGTGTCTGGCCATGAACGCCGATCGGCTCGAGCCGGGTGAGCGCTGCGCCTCGACCAGCAACCGTAACTTCGAAGGCCGTCAAGGCGCCGGTGGACGGACTCATCTGGTCAGCCCGGCGATGGCTGCTGCTGCAGCAGTGCACGGCCATTTCGTTGACATTCGTAAATTCGCTTAAGCCCAAAGCAAACCATGATTCGCAAAACCATCACCCTTGCCTGCGTCGCGCTGACAGTGCTTCTGGCAGGCTGCAACACCTTTCGTGGCCTCGGGCAAGACGTGCAAAGAGCCGGTGCCATAGTTGAAAACGCAGCCAAGAAATAACAAAACACTGCCATGCAAAAATTCACCGTACACCAAGGCCTAGTGGCCCCCATGGACCGCGAAAACGTGGACACGGACGCCATCATTCCAAAACAATTTCTCAAGTCGATCAGAAAGACCGGCTTTGGCCCCAACCTGTTTGACGCTTGGCGCTACCTCGACGCCGGCTTTCCGGGACAAGACCCGGCCTCACGCAAGCCGAACCCGGACTTCGTGCTCAACCAGTCCCGCTACAAAGGCGCGTCGGTGTTGTTGGCGCGTAAAAACTTCGGCTGCGGCTCCTCACGCGAGCACGCGCCTTGGGCGCTCGACCAATATGGTTTCCGGGCCATCATCGCGCCGAGCTACGCCGACATTTTTTACAACAACAGCTTCAAGAACGGCTTGCTGCCGATCGTCTTGCCTGAGTCCCAGGTGAGCCAGCTGTTTGCCGACGCTCTGGCGTTCCCCGGTTACCAATTGACCATCGACTTAGAACGCCAAGTGGTGATCAAACCGCTGGGTGAAGAGCTGCCGTTTGAAGTGCAGCCTTTCCGCAAGTTTTGCCTGCTGGGCGGACTTGACGACATCGGTCTGACCTTACGCCAAAGCGACAAAATCAAAGCTTTTGAGGCTGCACGACTGGCGACTAAGCCTTGGCTGGCCCATACGCTCAAGGCCTGACCTTTCAACACGATTGGCTAAGATTTCGCGACTACCCGCGCCCCCCTTAATTCGCGGCTAAATCCGCAACGCATGACTGGTTAGATGATGAAAATTGCAGTACTCCCCGGCGATGGCATTGGCACCGAAATCGTGGCTGAGGCCGTTAAGGTCTTGAAGGTTCTGGACCTAGACATGACACTGGAAACCGCTCTCGTAGGCGGCACCGCTTTTGACGCCTATGGCCACCCGCTGCCAGAGGCCACACTGGCACTGGCCAAGGCCTCCGATGCGATTTTGTTTGGCGCTGTCGGCGACTGGAAATACGACACACTAGACCGGCCGCTGCGGCCTGAGCAAGCTATTTTGGGTTTGCGCAAAAATCTTTCCTTGTTTGCCAACTTCCGCCCTGCTATTTGCTACCCGCAACTGGTGGACGCTTCCAGTCTGAAACGCGAACTGGTCTCGGGCCTCGACATCCTCATCATTCGCGAGTTGACCGGTGACATCTACTTTGGCCAACCACGCGGTCGGCGCATCGCCACCGACGGCCACTTCCCCGGCAGCGAAGAAGCCTTCGACACCATGCGTTATTCGCGCCCGGAAATCGAACGCATCGCGCACGTGGCTTTTCAGGCCGCTCGCAAGCGCAGCAAACGCGTCACCAGCGTCGACAAAGCCAACGTGCTCGAAACCTTCCAGCTCTGGAAAGACGTGGTGACCGAGGTCGGCCTGCAATATCCCGACGTCGCACTCGACCACATGTATGTCGACAACGCCGCCATGCAGTTGGTAAAAGCACCGAAAAAATTTGACGTGGTGGTCACCGGCAATATGTTTGGCGACATCTTGAGCGACGCCGCCGCCATGCTGACCGGCAGCATTGGGATGTTGCCGTCAGCCAGTCTTAACGCTCAAAACCAAGGGCTGTACGAGCCGAGCCACGGCAGCGCACCCGACATCGCTGGCAAAGGCGTGGCGAATCCGCTGGCGACGATTTTGAGCGCCGCCATGATGCTGCGCTTCAGCTTGAACCAGCCCGAAGCTGCCGTACGCATCGAAAAAGCCGTCGACGCCGTGTTAAGTCAAGGCTTGCGCACGCCAGACATCTACAGCGAAGGCATGACCCGCGTCGGCACCATCGAGATGGGTGATGCTGTGGTGAAAGCCCTGCGCTGAGCCCTTGCTAAGACTATGCGACGACTTCACGTCGCCTGCACGAAAAAAATCAGACGGCCGTCTTCAGACGTCGAATTTGTACTCTTTCCATGGAAAGCGCGACAGCGCCACGCCAGACAAGAAACTGACGATGTCTTTGCGGCCCCAAAAAGAGGGTGTCCCGCGGCTGTCTTGGGCCATCAAGATGATAGGCATGCCAGGGAAATAAGGTTCAAAAGCCTGGGCGGTGATTTGGCATTCTGCCTGGGAATCAAACAAATGTTGTTGAACGATCACGACCGTGAATTGAACGCCCCGCTCTTTGATGATCGCCGCTTGAATTTTTTCCATCTTTGAACTTTACCCGTAGGCCTGTATTTATCCACGCTGAAGTTACATCATTACAAGCAACTAATTCTAATTTTAACTTCTTATGGTTATATCCATTAAAACTCGTGTTTTAAGCGAATTTAATGACCGCTACGCCAGTGAGTCCTTGACTTCGGATCGCTACAATATGATTC
>JBEDKR010000075.1:0-7754 GCA_041172005.1 Pseudomonadota bacterium | reverse complement strand
ACGTCGCTCAAGGCGACATCGGCCGTCAGACCGGAAAGCTGACCTGCAGCGAGATCGGCCCAGACGCGCAACGCCCCTTGGCCGCTGCTGACATCGATGCCGAATTGGTCCGGGCTGATGTACTGCCGGAGCTGCGACACGTCAGCGCGGCTGAACTCGCTGTAGAGCTGCCCCGACCAAGTTGTCCATGAAGAACTGCTGCCCGACAGCAAGGGTTGACGCAATCGGGCGCGCACGCTGAAGCGCTCACCCCAAGCGACGGGCGGGGTCGCGTCGATGCGTATCAGATGGCGCTTGCCCGGATTGCGCAGAACGGCGAGCACGTCGGTCAAGACCAGCGGCGCTGCTGGCCGGGTCTCGTCGGTCCAGCGCAGCAGGCCACCCCGCAAGACCAATTCGGTTTGCTCAAAGGCCCAATCGGCAAACGCTGTGTTGCCCTGCGCGGTGTTGGACAGGTCAAGCCCGGCGATCTGGAATTGGCCGTCGGCAGTGCGGCGGATGTCGAGTTCGGCACCGTCGATGACCAATTGCTCAAACCCCAGATGCCATAACGAACGGGGTGACAGCGCCGCCACCACGCGCGGCAGGCGCAGTGCGGTCCGGCCTTCGCTGTCAAGCAAGCTGACCTCGGTGAGTTCAAAAGAAGGGATCAAACCGCCAGAATTTGCGCTGATGTTGCCGATGCGAACCGGTACCCCTAAGACGCGGCTGGCCTCGATTTCAAGGCGTGGGCGAAACTCGCCGATACGCGGCACAATCCAGCCTTGTAACAGTCCATACCCAAGAGCCACCAGCAGCCAAAATGCCACGAGCAGCCACAGCAAAACCCGCGACACGCGGGCCGTCAGGCGAACGTGGTGAGGCGGCAGCAAGTTGGGAGGGGGCGTTACAGGATCCATCGGCTTCGGAATTATGACCGTCGCGGCTGGCGGGGGTTCCATTTGAAAACTGTTTACCTTGATGTCTTCAACGCCTGACGCTGATTTGCCCGCTTTGACTGAACCCATCTCAAATCCACCGGCTGCCAGCCACGAAGCTGAGGGCGCTGCTTATTCGCGCTGTGTGCAACGTCTGCGCCGGCGTTATGCCGACCAATTGCACCTGTTGGCTTCGGGTGCGCCTCAGCGCCCGGCCATGGAAATTGCGCTCAACGCGTTGTTGGCGCAGGGCCTAGCCACCGGTGCGGCTTTGCGGGTGCTGCGCCAAATCGTCATGGAGCGCTTGGTGGTGCTGGACTGCGAAGGCGACGGCCCGACCCAAGCGCCGTTGGCGGTGGTCACCCGCGCCATGACTGACTTGGCTGAATTGGCGCTTGATGTGGCCATGGCGGCCACGCAGTCAGAGCTGGATGCCTTGTATGGCGCGCCGCTAGCGCTCGCCTCCGAGATTGACGCAGTACTTGAAAACGCCCCCGACCCAGCGATGCGCGCCAGTCTGTGGGTCATCGGCATGGGCAAGCTGGGCGCACGAGAGCTGAATGTCTCCAGCGACATCGACCTGATTTATGTCTATGACCACGATGGCCAGACGGCTGGCCGCGCAGATGGTCGCGGTCAAATTTCGAACCACGAATATTTCGCGCACCAAGTCAAAGCTATTTATGCGCTGATCGGTGACACCACCGAGCATGGTTTTGTATTCCGTGTCGACCTAGCCCTTCGGCCTAACGGCAATTCTGGACCGGCGGCAATCTCTTTGAACGCGCTGGAGGAGTATTTCCAGGTTCAAGGCCGCGAGTGGGAGCGTTTTGCTTGGCTCAAAAGCCGCGTGGTGGCGCCTTTGTCCAGTCTGAGTGGCGGCGTGACCGGCAACAGCCATGAAACCGGCAGCAACAGCAGTCGCAATGGTTCTGCGCAAGCTTTGCGCAGCTCGGTGCTACCGTTCGTCTTCCGGCGTTATCTTGACTACAACGTCTTTGATGCGCTGCGCACCTTGCACCGTCAAATCCGCGAACAAGCTCAGCGCCGAAGTGCCGGTCACCCCGAACGCGCCAACGACGTCAAGTTGTCACGCGGCGGTATCCGCGAAATTGAATTCACCGTGCAGTTGCTTCAAGTCGTGCGCGGCGGGCAATTCCCGGAGCTGCGCACGCGGCCCACGCTGGACGCGCTGCAGCGCGTCGCCAACGCCGGCTTGATGCCGCAAGACACCGCCGATGCGCTTGCGAGGGCCTATCTGTTTTTGCGCCGCGTCGAACACCGCATTCAGTACCTTGACGACCAGCAAACGCACGTGTTGCCGACTCGCGACGACGACTTGGCCTGGATAGCCCGCACGCTGGGCTACCGCGACTGCTGCGCCTTTTTGGCCGAACTGGACACCCACCGGGAGTTGGTCGCGGGCGAATTTGACAAGCTGCTGGGTGGCAATGCCGAGTGCAAAGGCTGCAACAAAATAGCCAGCGCACCGCAAGAGCTGAGCGAGCTGGTCGACCAGCAAGCCAGCGCTTGGCCGGAGCGTTTTCGAGCCCGTATTGCCGAATGGAGCAGCCACCCGCGGGTGCTGGCGCTGCGCGAAGAGTCCCGCGGGCGATTGATTCGCTTGGTGCAGCGCACGGCTGTTTTGCTGAGTGAAGGCAAGGCGACCGAAGAAGCTGCCTTGCGCTTGGTCGATTGGATCGAGCCCTTGCTGCGGCGTGAAAGCTATCTCGCCATGCTGCTCGAGCGGCCTTCGGTGCACGAACGCTTGTTGCGTCTGTTGGGCGCGGCCAAATGGACAGCGCGTTACCTGCAGCAACACCCGGGCGTGATTGATGAATTGGCCAGCGACGACATGCTGCACCAGCGCTTTGACGCGGCCGCTTTCAAAGCCGAGGTGGAGTTGCGTCTGGCCTCCTTCAAGCGGACGGGTGAGGACGACGACGAAGCCTGCCTCAACTTGTTGCGGCGTGCGCACCATGCCGAGGTGTTCCGCACATTGGCGCGTGACCTAGAAGACATGCTGAGTGTGGAACAAGTGGCCGATGACCTCAGCGCCTTGGCGGAAGCCGTGCTGAGCCTGACCGCTGACTGGTGCTGGCAGCGCCTGAAATACCGACATCGCGAGCAATCCCAATTTGCCGTCATTGCCTATGGCAAGCTGGGCGGCAAAGAGCTCGGCTACGGCAGTGACTTGGACATCGTTTTCGTCTATGAAGACGACCATGAGCAGGCGGGTGAGGTCTATGCCACGCTGGTGCGCAAGATCATCAACTGGCTAACGATCAAGACCGCAGAAGGCGATCTGTTTGAGATTGACACTGCACTGCGGCCGAACGGCGGCTCGGGTTTGTTGGTCATCAGCTTTGCGGCGTATGCCAATTACCAGCAACAGCGCGGCAGCAACACTGCCTGGACTTGGGAACACCAAGCCATGACGCGCGCCCGCTGCGTGCTCGGCGACGCTGCCTTGCACCAGCGTTTTGACGAGGTTCGGCACGCGGTCATCAGTGCACAGCGCGATGTCGCGGCACTGCGCGCCGAGATTGTCGCGATGCGCGACAAAGTCCGGTTGGCGCATCTGCCCAAGCGCAAGCCGGCGGGGCTCGGTAAGTCTGCTTTAGAGCCTGAGATGTTCGACGTCAAGCATGCCGTCGGCGGCATGGTCGATGCTGAGTTTGCGGTGCAGTTTTTGGTCTTGGCTGAGTCAGGCCGGCACCCGGAAATGGCAGACAACGTCGGCAACATTGCGTTGCTGCAGCGTGCTGAACGGGCTGGTTTGTTGCCGCCCGGTGTCGGCTGTCAAGCTGCCGACGCTTACCGAAAATTGCGCCGGGTGCAGCACCAGGCAAGGCTCAACGAAGAGCCGACACAGGTCAGCCTAGCATCAGTGCAGACTGAGCGCGCGGCGATTCAGGCGCTGTGGGCGGCGGTGTTCGGCTGAGCTTGACGCTCAGTCGCGCGCCACGCCTCGCGCGGCCATGTCGGCAATCGCTGCCGCGTCATAACCGAGCTCTGTCAACAGCGCGTGCGTGTGTTCACCGAGCTGCGGCGCTGACGTCCGCACGCCGGGCCGGTGGCCGCCCAACGTGAAAGGCATCAGCACGGTTTTGCTGGGTCTGCCGTCAGGCAAGGTGATCGGCGCGAGGCCGCCGGTGGCGAGCAAATGCGGGTCGTCCATCAACGCTTCAGGCCGCGTGATGGGGGCAAACGGCAGCGCATGTTTTTCGAAAATTGCAGACAGCTCGGCCGCACTGTAGACCGCCATCCGTTCCCGCAACAGCGGCATCATCCAGTCTCTGGCGCGGACGCGGTCGTTGTTGGTTTTAAGGCGTTCGTCGGCTTTCAGGTCGGCCAAGCCGAAGACTTCGCAAAAAATCGCCCAAGCGCTGTCGCTGACAACCGCCAGAAAAATTTGCTCGCCGTCTTTAACCTTGAACACGTCGTACACCGCCCACGCTGAAATGCGCGCGGGCATCGGGGCGGCGGGTTGGCCTGTGACTGCAAATTGCATCATGTGCTGGGCGACTAAAAAGACATTGTTTTCAAACAGCGCGCTTTGAATTTCTTGGCCAACGCCGGTGCCGTGTTGCGGGTGATCGCGCTGGGCCAAGGCGGCCATCGCACCGATCGCGCCAAACATGCCGCCCATGATGTCGTTGACGCTGGTGCCGGCGCGCAGCGGGTCGCCGGGCCGGCCGGTCATGTAGGCTAGGCCGCCCATCATTTGCACCACTTCGTCGAGCGCGGTACGGTGCTCATATGGGCCGGGTAAAAAGCCTTTGTGGCTGACATAAATCAGGCGCGGATTCAGCGCCTTCAGGCTGGCGTAGTCCAGGCCGAGCTTGGCCATGGTGCCGGGTTTGAAGTTCTCACTGACGATGTCGGCGGTGGCGATCAGCTTGAGCACGGCTTCCATGCCTTCGGGTGTTTGCAGGTCAAGCGCTAAGCTTTTTTTGTTGCGGTTGAACATCGGGAAAAATCCCGACCCCGAGCCGATGAGTTTGCGTGTGGCATCACCTTCGCGGCCGTGGCCAATCGGCTCAACTTTGATGACCTCGGCGCCGAGGTCGGCCAGCACCATGCCGCAGGTCGGGCCCATCACCATGTGGGTGAACTCAACGACGCGCAAGCCTTCGTAGGGCAGGCGCGGTGTGGCTGGTGTGTCGGTCTTATCTGCAGCGTTGTGTTCAGTCATGTGAGGCTCCCGTGTTCCACCACGGTCCACCCTTTGGGCAGACCAGCTTCAGGCGTCATGCCGTACAGCGGCTCACCGGGCAAGCCAGCGCGCAGCGGTTCACGCGCCGCCATCAGCCGGGTCAAGTTCAGGCCGGTGCTGATGCCCATGGCTTCGAACATGAAGGTCAGGTCTTCAGTGACCACATTGCCCGAGGCGCCGGGCGCATAAGGGCAGCCGCCGAGTCCGCCGAGCGAAGCGTCAAAGGTGCGCACGCCTTCGTCGTAAGCGGCCAGGCAATTGGCCAGCCCGAGGCCGCGCGTGTTGTGCATGTGGGCGGCACCGGCGTGTGAGCCTAGCTCGGCGCGCAGGCGTTTGAACAGTCGGCGCACCTGCGCAGGGTTGGCGTAGCCGGTGGTGTCCGACAGGCCGACGTCGTCAGCCCCAGCGGCCACGCATTGGGCGGCCAAGCGGATCACATCGTCCTCGGGCACCTTGCCTTGCAAAGTGCAGCCAAAGGCGGTGGAAATACCGACTTCCAGGCCGACGTGGGGTGCCTTGTCCTTGCGTAGCTCCGCAATCAGACGCACTTCCTGGAGCATCTCTTGGGGTGTCTTGCGCACGTTGGCCAAAGAATGTGCATGGCTGGCCGACACCGGCAAGGTGAGCTTGTGCACGCCAGCCGCCAACGCCGCTGCGGCGCCGCGCAGATTCGGCACCAGCGCCATCACCGTCAGGCCGGGCAGCGTGAGCGCATGCGCCACCACGTCTGCAGTGTCGGCCAATTGCGGCAGCAGCTTGGCCGGCACAAAAGAACCCACCTCGATTTCGCGCAGACCGGCTTCGTAAAGTGCGGTGATCCAGCGCTTTTTGTCGGCTGTGGGCATGACGGCCTTGACCGATTGCAAGCCGTCGCGCGGGCCGACTTCGCTGATCAATACGTGGGGCAGCGGGGAAAGAAAGGCTTGTTGCATAGGCAGAGGCGTGGTCTCGTGAGTCTCATTGAGGTGGACGGAGCGCGAGGTCTGGCGCTGCACCATTGTTTCAGCAAACTGAACTTGCCCGGTCTCGGTTTAGATTCACTCCTAAAAAGTCACAGATAAAGCCTATTGACGGAGATTAATCACCGGGCAAGTATCCAATACAGTCAGGGGATGGACAAAACACACCCTAGGTCTGCTGCTGCACCTGAACATCCGGGCGCTGTGCTGTTCGACGCCTACGGCACATTGTTTGACGTTTACAGCGTCGGCTTGCTGGCCGAGCAGCTGTTTCCCGGCCAAGGCCAAGCTCTGGGCGTGCTGTGGCGTGACAAGCAAATTGAATACACGCGCTTGGTCACCACCAGCAAACTGGGGCCCCAGCGCGAGTCGGTTTACCAGCCTTTTTGGGCGCTCACGCTTGCTGGTCTGCGTTACGCGTGCAGGCGCTTGGGTTTGACGCTGACGCCGGACGCCGAGCAACAGCTGATGAACCAGTACCGGCATTTGTCGGCTTTTCCAGAAAATCGCGAGGTGCTGCAAACGCTGAAAGCGCGCGGCATCGTTACAGGTATTTTGAGCAACGGTGACCCGGAGATGCTGGGCATCGCCGTGCGCAGCGCTGGCCTAGAGGGCTTGCTCGACCACGTGCTGAGCGTCGACAGTATTCAGCAATACAAAACCCATCCTGATGCCTATGCGCTCGGCACCGCGGCGGTCGGCCTGCCAGCGTCGCATGTGTTGTTTGTGAGTTGCAACAGTTGGGACGCGCTGGGTGCCACGTGGTTTGGTTATCAAACCTTGTGGGTCAACCGCTATAAGCTACCCTTTGAAGAACTCGGCACGCAACCCGTGCGCACCGGCACCAATCTGCGCGAGGTGCTGGCCTTTTTTGACCGCTAAATGCCGGTTTGATCGCTGGCTGAATTTTTGTTTTTACACACTTGTTTTTGAATCAGTCCTCAGGAGAAAAATATGTCCACAGAACGTACCCCCAGCCACCGCCTGCAAGTTGCCACGCCGCTGTACCAGTTCATCGAAGAGCGCGTGCTGCCCGGCATTGGCGTCAAGAGCGCCGCTTTCTGGAAGGGCTTTGACGCCATCGTCGCTGACTTGTCGCCTAAAAATATCGCCTTGCTGGCCGAACGTGACCGTTTGCAGTCAGAGCAAGACGCTTGGCACAAAGCCAACCCTGGCCCGATCACCGACATGCCGGCTTACCGCAGTTTCCTAGAAAAAATCGGCTACCTCAGCGCGGTGCCTAAAAAAGTCCGCATCACCACCACCAAGGTCGATGCCGAACTGGCCGTGCAAGCCGGCCCGCAACTGGTGGTGCCTGTGCTCAATGCACGCTACGCACTGAACGCCGCCAACGCGCGTTGGGGTTCTTTGTATGACGCGCTGTACGGCACCGACGTCATCTCCGAAGACAAGGGCTGCGAAAAAGGCAAAGGCTACAACCCGAAGCGCGGAGCCAAGGTCATTGCCTACGCCCGCAACGTGCTGGATCGCACCGCACCGCTGCGCAAAGGTTCGCACGTTGACTCGGTCGGCTACCGCATCAAAGACGGCAAGCTCGCCGTCAAACTCAAAGACGGCAGCAATACCAGCTTGGCCGACGCCAAACAACTGGCCGGTTACCAAGGTGAGCCAAGCAAGCCCACCGCGGTGCTGTTGCAA
>JBEDKR010000074.1:0-7758 GCA_041172005.1 Pseudomonadota bacterium | reverse complement strand
GCGTGAACGTGCGCCAGCAGGATGTTGAACTCCGACAAGTCGCCATGCACCACACCCGCGCAGAGCATGCGCACCACCTCGCCGATCAGCGTGGCGTGGTGCTTCAACGCTTGTTCCCGGTTGAAAGCCACGTCGTTGAGGCGCGGGGCAGCGTCGCCGTGGGCGTCGGTCACCAGCTCCATCAGCAGCACGCCGTCGTGAAAGTTGTAGGGCTGCGGCACGCGCACACCAGCAGCGGCGAGTCGGTAAAGGGCGTCGACCTCGGCACTTTGCCAAGCGGCTTCTTGGGCTTGTCGGCCAAACTTGCTGCCTTTGGCCATGGCGCGGGCCTGCCGCGAGTTTTTGACCTTGCGGTTTTCGGTGTAGTCGACGGCTTGGCGAAAGCTGCGGTTGGTGGCCTCTTTGTAGATCTTGGCGCAGCGGGTCTCGTCGCCACAGCGAACCACATAGACCATAGCCTCTTTGCCGCTCATGAGCTGGCGCACAACGGTGTCGATCAGGCCCTCTTCGATGAGGGATTGCAGTCTGGGGGGAGCTTTCATTCTGCGATTTTTCGCAGATTAGCGGCCAACCACCGACCAACCAGCTTTGATATCGACCTTGTTGTTTTCGTACTCCCACGCGGTACCGCAACGGTCACAGCGGTACTTGGTGATGGTGACCAAACCGTGTGGGCGCTTTTCTTGGCGGTGCTCACCTTGCTCCAGTTCGGCATGGCCGGGGGCGCGGCGCCAGTTGCGCTGGATGCCGGCACATGAGTCGCACAGCTCCATTTTTTTCAGTTCTTTTTTACGGTTCAGGTCGTCAGTCATAGGGCTTTTATCAAGATTGCGGAGTGTCCGTATTTTGCGCTTTTGGCAACGCCTCGATTCGGATGCCCATGCGCTCTGCCCGCTTGGCCCACATTTGCCGGGCCAGTTGCTGCATGTCCTCAACCTTGTCACCCTCATCGAGGATTTCAATACCAAGCAAGGTCTCAACCACGTCTTCCAGTGTGACGACGCCCTTGGTGTCGCCATACTCGCCAACCACGACAGCGATGTGCTGGCGCTGCTCCAGCAAGGTTTCGAGTAATTTGGACAGCGGTGTGCTGGAGATGACCGCCATGATTTCTCGCCGGAATTCCGAGATTTGCACATCGCCACGGCCTTGGTTTTGAGCCACCAGAAGGTCTTCGCGGAGCACAAAACCAGCAATGCTGTCCAAGCCTGATGCATGAATGGGCATGCGTGAAAAAGCCATCATGTCGGGTGCCGCCAAGGCTTCGCTCACCGTCAGGTTTTTTTGCAAGGCAGAGACCACGATGCGCGGCGTCATGATGGCACTGGCCTGAACCGACTTGAACAAAAACAGGTTGCGAATGATCTTCGATTCGCGGTCGTTGATATGGCCTTGCTCTTGACCAATACCTGCCATGGCGACGAATTCATCGCGGCTGAAGTTGTTGTAATTCTTTCCGCCTGAGATCATTTTGGTGAACTTTTCAGACACCAAAATCAACGGGTACATCGCCTTGATGAGAAAGTTCACGTAAGCCGCCGTGAGCCCTGTGAGTTGCCGCCAATACACCGCGCCAAGTGTCTTCGGAAGAATCTCCGACAAAAACAAAATCAACAGCGTCATGACAGCAGAGAACACCCCAAACCAAGCGCTGCCAAACACCGCAGTCGCTTTGGAACCAGCGCCAATAGCGCCCGCTGTATGGGCAATGGTGTTGACGGTGAGAATGGCCGCCAATGACTGATCGAGCTTCTCTTCCTTGAGCCGTCGAAGCACCTCAGCCTTTTTGGGGTTGGTCAGTTTCAGACCTGCAATATAAGACGGCGTGATGCTGAGCAAGGCAGCTTCAGCCACTGAGCATAAAAACGAAAAAAGCAAGGCCGCTACAACATAGAGCACCAGCAAGAAAACATCGCCTCCGATCGATACATCGGGTAAAGCGTTCAAGGTGTCGGGCAATAAAGTATTTAAGTCCATGAGGGATGAAAGTCGTCCACCGGGCTTCGGTGCGGCACCGCAAGAACTGCGATGTTCGGAGCAGCAGGCCTGCATGACCTGCTGATTTTTGATTCTTTATTGTTACATGCAAAATCTTGGTTAGCGCCAGTTGGTTAGACTCCCAACCCATGAGCCCACTTGCCAACGCCACCTTAAAACGTCTGTATCAATATTTTTTCCGCGGTCTGCTGGCCGTCTTGCCGATGGCCCTCACGGTCTATTTGCTGTATCTTTTCGTGTCGTGGATAGAGAGCGTTGCGATGCAGGTTGTGCAACCCTTGATGGGGGACTTTTACCTGCCCGGCCAGGGGATTGTTTTGGGCATTCTGGCCATTTTGGGGCTTGGATTTTTGATTTCACAACCCTTCACGGCCAAGCTGTTTTCATGGGTTGAGCTACCCATGACCAACTTGCCAGTCGTCAAAAGCATCTACAACTCGCTGAAGAATTTTGCCGACTACTTCTCGCCGCAAAAGTCCAATCCACAACAAGTGGTCTCCCTGCGCATGCCGGGCCACGCTTTGGCGATTGTGGGTCTCATCACACGGCCCAACACCCACGGTTTGCCAGCTGGACTGGACATTCCCGACAACGTGGCGGTGTATTTGCCGATGGGGTACATGATCGGTGGCTACACCGTATTTGTACCGCGCAGCTGGGTCACGCCGCTCGATATGTCAGTAGAAGAGGCCATGCGCTCGTCGTTGATCGCTTGGATGGCGTCGGCTCGGAACACCGTTGAGAAGGACGACGCGCCTCCCTCCCCTTGAGCTCAGACCAGCAAGGTGACGATGACCACAATCAGCACGCCCAAACTCAGATTCACGGCCACCCAAGTGCGGATAGAGGCCAAAGCGGCAGCACCGGCAGCCCAGTCCATGGCCTGCACAGCACGGCTCAGGCGCTTGAACAAGGCAAAGCGGATGTGCGCAAAAATCAGCATCATCAAAATGCCGAAACTCGCCATCAGCGTCCAGCTCAAGGGCATCGAAAAACTGCCGCCGCTTTGCACCAACTGCTTAGCAACGCGGCCAATCATCCAGAGCCCAGTTGC
The DNA here is from genome assembly GCA_041172005.1 of Pseudomonadota bacterium. Classification (GTDB taxonomy): domain Bacteria; phylum Pseudomonadota; class Gammaproteobacteria; order Burkholderiales; family Burkholderiaceae_C; genus Polaromonas. Next base: position 4,706 of record JBEDKR010000074.1, on the reverse strand, counting down.
TAGCGTCACCAAAACCGCGACAGACACCGCGTTGAAAAATCGGCGCAGAACTTCATGCATCATGCGCACCCGCTCAGGGGCTTCCAAACTCATCACGGCTGGGCGCAAAAAGAAGTGCGCAAACACCATGCCGCCAACCCAGACAATGATGGCCAGGATGTGGGCGAGTTTGAGCGTGGCATAAATCATGGGCAATTCTTTCGGTTTACAAAGTAGCCGGCCATCCTAACAAACCAAGGCCGCGCGCCCGTAAAACAACTTCTTCGCCAACTCAACCACCACCACATAAGCCAGGGTCAGCCCGATCATCGCCAGCACCAACGGTGCCGGCAGCGGCACGAAACCAAAGATCGAACTGAAGGGCAGATAAGGCAGCACCAAGGCCAACATGATGACGCAGGCGCTGCTACCCAGCAGCAAGTTGCCGGGTCGGCTGCGGTAAAACGGCCTGCGCGTGCGCACCACCAGCGCGATCACCAATTCGGTCAACAACGACTCCAAAAACCACCCCGTTCGAAACTCTTCTGGCGAAGCGCGAAACAGCCACAGCAGCACGCCAAAAGTCAGCATGTCAAACAGCGAGCTGATCAGCCCGAAGCGCAGCATGTAGTCGCGAATGAAGCCCGTGTCCCAGCGGCGCGGCTTGGCCACCCATTCCGGGTCAACCCGGTCACTGGCAATCGCGGCAGCGGGTATGTCAGACAGAAAGTTATTCAGCAAAATCTGCGACGCCAGCAGCGGCAAAAACGGCAAGAAGATAGACGCGATCGCCATGCTGAACATGTTGCCGAAATTGGCGCTGATGGTGGTCAGGATGTACTTGAGCGTGTTGGCAAAGGTCTTGCGCCCTTCGTCGATGCCGAGCCGTAAGATGCGCAGATCTTTGCGCAGCAGTAAAAAATCTGCCGCGTCCTTGGCCACGTCCACCGCCGTGTCAACGGAGATGCCGACGTCAGCGGCGTGCAGCGCCAGCGCGTCATTGATGCCGTCGCCCATGTAGCCGACCACATGGCCGCTTTTTTGCAGCGCCAAGATGATGCGCTCTTTCTGGTTCGGGTCGACCTCTGCAAACAAGGTGGTGCGCGCAGCAGCATGCATCAGCGCCTCGTCGCCCATCTCGTTCAACTCGCGGCCAGTCATCACCGTGATGACTGGCAGATTAACGGCTTCAGCCACGTGCCGCGCCACCTTGCGGTTGTCGCCGGTGATGATTTTGAGCGCCACGCCGCGCTGCGCCAAGTCCAAAATGGTTTGACGCACATCGGCCTTGGGTGGGTCCATGAAGAGTAAAAAACCGGCGAAGCACAAGCCGCATTCGTCTGCGCGCGTGTAGGCGACACTGCGCGCCTCCACGTGTCGCCAAGCCACTCCGAGCACGCGGTAGCCCTGCGCACTCCATGCGTCATAACGGCTTTCTATGTTGGCGCGCATGGCGTCATCGAATGGCACAGCCTCGTCCCCAGCGTGAGAGCAAAGGGCAAGAATTTTGTCGAGTGCGCCTTTGGTGATCAGCGTGCGAATGCCGATGCTTCCAGTGCCATTGACTTCATGGGCGACCACCACCGACAAGCACTTGCGCACGAAGTCGTACGGAATCTCGTCTACTTTTTTCTCTACCCCGAGGTCCAGTCCGTCCTTCTTGGCGGCCGCCAGCACCGCATCATCCAGCGGATTTGTCAAGCCGGACTGGAACTGCGCATTCAGGCCAGCGAGTTGCAACACTGCTGTGCTGGCTTGGCCATCGACGCCTACCGCCGCATCCAGCGCCACCACGCCAGCGGTCAACGTGCCGGTCTTGTCGGTGCACAAAACATCCATGCTGCCGAGGTTCTCTATCGAGTTAAGCCTCCGCACGATGACACCCAGCTTGGCCATGCGCTTGGCACCATGCGACAGCGTGATGCTGACAATCGCCGGCAGCAACTCAGGCGTCAAGCCCACCGCCAAGGCGAGCGCAAACAGCAGCGAGGCCACGGGCGGCTTGTCCATGAAAATATTGATGGCCACCACCCCGACGACCATCGCCAGCATGATGCGGGTCAGCAAGTAACCAAAGCGGTGAATGCCGCGCTCGAACTCTGTCAGCTGCGGCCGCAAGGCCAGTTTGTCCGCAATTTGTCCATAAATACTGCACTTGCCGGTCTGCACGATCAAGGCATGCGCGGTACCGCTGCTCACGCTGGTGCCCATGAAGACGCAGTTGCTGCGCTCAGCTAAGCCGGCTTTGGCATTCACCAGACCCGGCTTTTTTTCAACCGGAAAGGTTTCCCCAGTCAGCACCGCTTGGTTGACGAAAAAGTCCTTGGCTTCGAGCAACACCGCATCAGCGGGAACCAAGCTGCCGGCGGATAGCAGAACAATGTCGCCAGGCACCAACTGGTGCGACGGCACGGTCTTCAGTTGACCACCACGCAGCACCTTCGAGTGCACCATGACCTGTGAACGCAGCTTTTCAATCGCGTTGCCGGCGATGTACTCTTGCGTGAAGCCGAGCAAGGTGCTGCCTAAGACGATCACCAGGACCACACCCGCGTCAACCCACTCAGAGGCCGCCAAGGAAATGCAGGACGCCACGATCAAAATCAGCACCAGCGGACTTTTGAACTGGCTCAGCAACAGCCCGAGCACCGTGGCTTTTTTCATCGCCTTGAGCGCATTCGGCCCGTCGCGTTTCAGGCGCAAATTGGCTTCACGCGGAGACAGTCCGCTGGCAGCAGACTTCAGCTGCGCCATCAGCTGATCTGCAGGCAAGCCCCAGTAAGCGTCTGTGCGGGCGGGTTTGCCGCGACTGTGCGGAGGCATAGGCCAAGCCATGGCGACAACCTTTCAGGCAAAGCGCCGCCCTGAAAGACTCAGAACCTCACGCGACTCGCCGTGTGAGATGGTTGACGAAGAACCGATAGCGGCACTTGATGTGCATCAAAGCCTGCGTGGTTGGGCCGACTGGCGTGACAAGCATCGAAACTCACCCAACAAAGTCAATTCACCGTTGAAACCCAGGGTTTTCACCATGGCGTTTAATGACTATTGCCTACATTCAATTTTTCAACTCTCGCTTAAATTAACGTTTAAGTGGACGCCACCCGCCGCACCGAGTTTCAAGCTCAGCCGTGCAAATTCTCTGAACACCCATAGGAACTCAACAACATGATCACGCTTGATATCAACAACCGACAAGTCATTGTCGACGTACCACCGGACATGCCTCTGCTGTGGGCACTGCGCGATGAACTCGGCATGACGGGCACCAAATTTGGCTGCGGCCTAGGGCTCTGCGGCGCCTGCACCGTGCACATGGGCGGCGAAGCCGTGCGCTCCTGCGTGCTGCCGGTGTCGGCCGCGGTTGGCCAACGCATCACCACCATTGAACACCTGGAATCGGACACGCTGGGTGCTGCTGTGCAGACCGCGTGGATGGCGGCCAATGTGCCGCAATGCGGCTATTGCCAGGGCGGGCAAGTGATGTCGGCAGTGGCCCTGCTCAAAAGCAACCCCAAGCCGACAGACAGCGATATTGACGAGGCGATGAGTGGCAATATTTGCCGCTGCGGTACGTACACCCGCATCCGCACGGCCATCAAGCAGGTCTCGGCCCAGTTGGGAGCCAAGTCATGAACAACGTCCTCAACCTTGAAAACACAGCCCGCCGCACCTGGCTCAAAAGCATGGGCGCCGGTGGTTTGATCTTGGCCGTTGGTCAGGCCGGCAATGTGTTTGCGCAAACCGCAGCAGCCGCCAAGGAAGTCAAGTACGGTGGCGACGGCATGCCGGGTGGTCTGGTGGACGACCCGCTGGTGTTTGTCTCGATTGATGCCGCGGGCGTGGTCTCCGTGGTGTGCCATCGCTCCGAGATGGGCCAAGGCGTGCGCACCAGCTTCACGATGGTGGTGGCCGATGAACTTGAAGCCGATCTGACACGCGTCAAGGTCGTGCAAGCCTTGGGCGACGAGGCCCGCTACGGCAACCAAAACACCGACGGCTCACGCAGTCTGCGCCACTCGATGGAGCCGCTGCGCCGCGTCGGTGCCGCTGCACGCGCCATGTTAGAGGCCGCTGCTGCTGCGCGTTGGAGCGTGCCGGTGGGCGAAGTACAAGCACGCAACCACGAACTGGTGCACCTGCCCAGTGGTCGCAAGCTCGGTTTCGGCGATGTCGCTGTGGCCGCCGCCGCACTGCCCGTGCCGGCCCGTGCCAACCTGAAGCTGAAAACACCGGCGCAGTTTCGCTACATCGGCAAGGGCAACACGCCATCGATCGACGGCGCCGACATCGTGCGCGGTCGTGCTGTCTACGGCACCGACATTCGCCTTGAAGGCATGGTTTACGCCGTGGTGGCCCGCCCGCCCGTGTTGGGCGGCAAGCTCAAGCGGTTTGACGCAGCCAAGGCCTTGAAAGTGCCTGGCGTCTTGCGCGTGATTGAACTCAAAAGCACACCGCTGCCGGCCAACCATCACCCACTGGGCGGTGTCGCGGTGGTTGCCAACAACACTTGGTCCGCCATCAAGGGCCGTGAGGCTTTGGTGCTCGAATGGGAAGACGGCGCGCACGCCAGTTACGACTCAGTCGCCTACAAAGCCAGGCTGGAAGCCTCTGCCCGCCAACCGGCCAAGGCCATGCGCAATGACGGCGACACGACTGCAGCACTGGCGAAATCCACGCGCCGCGTGCAGGCCGAGTACTACCTGCCCCACGTGGCCCATGCGACG
>JBEDKR010000073.1:0-7808 GCA_041172005.1 Pseudomonadota bacterium | reverse complement strand
CACTGGCACCATGTGCAGGCAAATTACCCCCCTCAATCACCTCATACAGACGATTCATGGGGAAAACGCCTTGGTTCTTTTTGGTCAACAAGGTGAGGTCTGGCGGACTGCGGCGCAAAAATTCCAACAACGGCCCATTTCCCTTGCCACTGACACCGTGGCAACTGGCACAGTTGGTCTCAAATTCACGCTTCCCAAAGTCGCTGATGCGACTCGGCGCAGTACTTTGCGCGAAGGCCGCGCCGCTGAACAGAAGAGCCAACAAAGCCATTGGCAAGCAAGCAGATTTGCGCATGTGATTTCTCCTTGGTGGTAACTTGTTCAACAAGTGTTCCCAAGGCATACGCAGAAGACACTCAGCGCCTGTCGCTTCTGTGTGCAGGTGTTGGCTCACGCCGAGCTAACCCTCTTGTTCAAACACCCCGGTTGCGCATCCAGTCAGCGGTCTGAAAGAAGGAATCCTTTAGTCGTGCCCGAAGCACATCATCGACACCGGTTTCTTGCATCGCTTGGTCCATGCAGGCGACCCACTGGTCACGCTCCAACACACCAATAGAAAACGGCATATGACGCATGCGCAGCATGGGATGGCCAAAGCGCTCGGTGTAATGTTGCGGCCCGCCCATCCAGCCGCACAAGAACATGTTCAGGCGTTCTCTGGCGTTGACGAGCTCGGGGCCATGCGCGGCCCGCAATGCGGCGTAGCCAGGCTCCAAGTCCATCAGGTCGTAAAAACGTTCGACCAAGGCGTGGATGCGTGCCTCGCCGCCAATCCATTCAAAAGGCGTCTCGAACGGCGGGTTTCCGGGTGGTTTTTCTTCAATCTGCATGATGCTGATTATTGCCCCTGCGTCTGCCGCAAGGTTTCAACCACCGGCGTGTTGAGGACTGAGCGCAGACCCCACCAACCAGCCGCCAGCGCCAAGACCGCGCCGACCAGACTGCCAAGGATAGGCACGATCCACGACGCCGTCCAAGCGAAGTTGAAGACGTAGCGAGCCAAAGCCCAGCCCACTGCCACGGCGGCCAGGGATGCGAGGAACCCCGCCAACAAGCCGACGCCTGCCAGTTCGGCGCGCTGCACTTGCCGCAACAACGAGGCGCGGGCGCCCACCGCACGCATGATGGCGAAGTCGCGGGCGCGCTCCTCTCGGGTGGCGGTCACGGCGGCAAACAAGACCACCAAGCCAGCGGCCAGCGTAAAGCCAAATAGAAATTCGATAGCGCGAATGACTTGGTCCATGACGCGTTGCACCTGCGCCAACGTGCTGGTCATGTCGACATTGGTGATGTTCGGAAAAGCCCGCACCAGCGCGTTGTCAAAGCTGCCCGGTGGGCCGGCAGTTTCTGGCGCACGGAAAGCGCTGATGTAAGTGATCGGCACATCGGCCAACTCACTCACCGGGTAAATGACGAAGAAGTTGACGCGCAACGAACCCCAGTCGACCTTGCGCAGACTGGTGATCTTGGCCTCACTGAGCTGCCCGGCGATGTCAAAGCGCAAGCTGTCTCCGAGCTTGAGACCCAAGGTTTCGGCCAGCCCTTCTTCGACGCTGAGACCGTCTTTCTCTTCAGGTGTCCAGCGTCCGGCCACCACCTGGTTGTGCGTCGGCTTTTCGGCGGTGTTCGACAGGTTGAACTCACGGTCGACCAAGCGCTGAGCTCGATCATCTTCGTAATCTGATGGCACCACGGCTTGACCATTGACAGCCACCAAGCGGCCGCGAATCATCGGGTACCAGTCGTAACTCGCCACGCCAGCGTCGCGCAAGGCCTGCTGAAACGCAACGCTTTGATCGGGCTGCACATTGATGATGTAACGATTCGGCGCATCTACTGGCGTGGCTTGGCGCCAGCTGCTGATGAGGTCTGTCCGCAGCAACACCAACAGCACCAGCGCCAGCAAACCGACCGCCAGCGCACTGACCTGCACCACGGCGTACACCGGGCGTGCAGCGAGTTGCCGCGTCGCCAGCACCAGCCAACGCGGCGCAGTGGCTTCGTTGACACTGACGCGGAGCAAGCGCACCGCCGCATAACTCGCGAGGGCAAACAGCAGCACGGCCCCGGCAAAGCCGCCAACGGCGATCAGCCCGAGCTTGAGGTCGCTGCTGGCGGCCAGCAGCAAGGTGGCAAAACCCAGCACGCCCACCGACAACACGGCAATAGACACTGGTTTGAGATTGCCGACTTCGCGGCGGATGACGCGCAGCGGTGGCACTTGGGCCAGCTGCAATACCGGTGGCAGGCCAAAGGCCAACATCAGCGTCAGGCCCATACCCATACCAAAACCAGCCGGCCAAAATGTGGCTGCGGGCAAGACGGATTCGACCAAACCCGCTAGCAGCAAGACAAACGCGTAGTGCACCGTAAAACCCAGAGCGACACCCAACGCGCTGGCAAACAGTCCCACCACGACAAATTCGAAGGTGTAGGCCAAGGCAATAGTCCGCTGCGGCTGACCGAGCACGCGCAACATAGCGCAGTCGTCCAGATGCTTGGCGGCAAAACCGCGCGCCACGATGGCGACAGCGACGGCGCTCAGGAGCGCTGCCAACAAGCTCACGAGGTTGAGGAATTTTTCAGCCCGGTCCAGCGTCTGCCGCATCTCCGGCCGACCACTGTCAAGGGATTCAATGCGGACGCCGCGGTCACCCGGCTTTTTCACTTCTTCTGTGGCCCAGTCGACGAACACCTTGACGACGGGATCGGTACCCGCCACTGCCAAACGGTAGGTGGTGCGGCTGGCGGGCTGTATCAAGCCGGTCCCCACCACGTCGGCCTGATTGACCATCACGCGCGGCGAAAAGCTGATGAAACCGCCACCACGGTCAGGCTCGCTGACAATGATTTTGCTGACCGTGAAACTGCTGTCACCAAGCAGTAAAGACTGGCCCATGGCCAGACCCAGTGAATTCATCAGCGGCGCGTCAACCCAGACGCTGCCGGGCGCTGGTATCTCGCGCGTGGTGTCGCCCGGCGCTCCGGGGGTGTCTGCAATGCGCAAATTGCCGCGCAAGGGATAACCGGCGGCCACGGCTTTGAAAGCCACCAGTTTGGTAGCGCCGCCGGCGGCGTCGGGCGCGCGCGCCATGGTCGGGAAGCTGACGATAGACACCGTGGCCAAGCCCAACTCATTGGCCTTGGCCATGAAAGGCTGTGGCGTGGGCAAATCGCTGTTGACGATGGCGTCTCCACCCAGCAGCTGCCGCGCATCACGCTCCAAGCCGCCTTTGAGTCGATCTGCAAAAAATCCAACCGCCGTGAGCGACGCCACGGCCAAGGCCACTGCGACGATTAACAATCGCAACTCACCGGCGCGCAGATCGCGCAGGGTGCTCTTCCAACCCAGCTTCAAGAAAAGAAAATTCATGGGCCTGACCTTAGCCTAAATGGATTAACCGTGGTTAACCCTAGGTTGGGGCTCCAGCTGCAAGCGCTCCGGGCTGGCGTAACAAACAAAGCGCTTGTTGGTGGCGCGGCCAATCGCACACAGACCTACGGCTTGCGCGATCTGATGGCCCATCTGCGTGATCCCGCTGCGCGACACCACAATCGGCACGCCCATCTGCGCTGACTTGATGACCATCTCGCTGGTCAACCGCCCAGTGGTGTAGAAAACCATCCCTTCGCTCTGAATCACGTTCATGGCCAGCCAACCAGCGATCGTGTCTATGGCATTGTGACGACCGACATCCTCAATGAACAGCAGCATCTTCGGTTCATCCGTGCCAAGCTGAAACAAAGCGCAGGCATGAACCGAACCAGCCGACTTGTACGTGGTTTCTTCAAGGCGAATGGTGTTGACCACGCTGTAAAGCTGGCGCTGTGTGATGCGGATGTCTTTGGGCAGCACCAGCTGGTCAACCTCGTCCATCAGCCCACCAAACACACTGCCCTGGCCGCAGCCAGTGGTGACCACACGGCGCGCTGTTTTTTCTTCGATATCGTCGATGCCGCCGCGGGTCTTGATGGCAGCAGCACCGACATCCCAGTCCACCGTGATCGACTCGATTTGCGCGGCTGAGTTGATCAAGCGCTGATTGCGCAAATAACCCAGCACCAGCAGTTCAGGGTGCGCACCCAGCGTCATCAGGGTGACCAGTTCGCGCTTGTCGACATACACGGTGAGTGCACGCTCGGCGGGAATCGACATGCGCAGCTGCTCGCCGTATTCATTGACGGTGTCAACTTCGCAGGTCAGCGGTGCGCTGGCTTGGGTCAGGAAAGGCAGCAAAGAAGGCGAGAGCATCTGGGTCATCTTGAGAGGCTACAACAAAAAAGCCGACCCTGGTCAGGGTCGGCTTTTTAAACAGGCAGTGCCAGAGGTCAGGATTTCTTGGCTGGCGCAGCAGCAGGGTTGGCCGCCACTGTGGGCGGCGTCGGCTTGTAAACGAAAGGTCCTGGGTCAGCACAAGGCGGCGTCTGCGCGGCTGGCTTGGTCGGTTTGCCAGTGGCTTTCGCTACTTTGTAATAGGTGGCGGCCGCCTTGTCTTGCGACTTGCAAAGCTGGTAACTGTCAACCTTGCCGCTCCAAGCGGTTTTGGCAGCGGTTTCAGCTGCTTTGGCTTTGGCCGCATCGTCCAAAACGGGGGCCGGAATTTTGGCCGAGACTAAGACCGATGCGCTGAGCAGCAGGCCTGCGACTAAGATTTTTTTCATGTGCGCTCTCGCTTAAGTTTGGATGGGCTGACTGGGAACCACAGGGGCGGCAGGCAGTGTGCGTTGGGTTGGAATCTTGCCGGCCTTGATATCGTCGTACCAGTACTCGTGATGTTCACGGGCCCAAGTCTCGTCGACGTAGCCAGTCCGCATGCCTTGGTATGCGCCCTGCATGCCAATCGTGCCAATGTAGATGTGACCCAGAAACATGGCCATCATGAAGACGGTCGACACTGCATGAATCATGTGCGCGATCTGCATCGTGCCGCGCTCATAAATCAGACCCGGAACAATCCTGTCGAGCACAAAGCCTGAAGCCACCACGATGATGCCCAGAAAGAAGATGCCGCCCCAGAAGACCAGCTTTTCACCGCCGTTAAAACGGTGTGAGGGCACCTCTTTGCCGGACAACAAACCACCGCCCTTGAGCAGCCAAACCACGTCGTCACGATTCGGGATGTTGTCACGCAGGAAGGTCACGAAAACGACGATCAAGGACACTGCAAACACCGGACCGGCGAAGTTATGCATATTCTTTAGCGCGTAGGTCAGCCAGCCAAACAGCGTGAGACCCATCACCGGCAACAAGAAAAACTTGCCGAAAGCCATAACGATGCCCGAGACAGCCAAGATGCAGAAGGCAATCGCGTTAGACCAGTGGGCTGAGCGCTCGAAAGCGGTGAAGCGTTCGATTTTTTTGCCTGTGTCAACACCGTGCTGTTTGATGGTGCCCTTGGTCATGTAGAAAAGCGCAATCGCGCCCGACACGATCAACAGCAAAGCGCCGCCATAAGGGATCAGCCAGTTGTTGCGGACCTGACGCCAAGCGTCGCCGGCATTGGTCAGCCGCGAACCAGGATACTGCACGAAGGGTTGAATCAAATTACCCGCTTCAGGCGCCTGGCTCTTCGGCAAGCTGCTAAAGCCCGTGACACCTGCACCGACCTGTCGCCACATCGGTGCGTTGTTGCCGGGCTGGACCTTGGCGCGCTCTGCATTGGTCTGCGCGGCGTAGCCAGGATCAGCGCTGGCTTCAGGCTTGACGTCGAAGATGTTGGCGCTTTGGACGCCACTGGTGCCTGCGGCAGCCACAGTCGCGGCCGGTGCCGCTGGCGTGGTCTGCGCTGAGACGCCAGACCAGGTCAGCGCGGCACAAGCCGTCAACAGCAGCGCTCTCAATAAACGTGATGGGTGTTGCATGAGCACTCCCCTCTTATTTGATGCGGTTGTATTCGTTTTGCCCGTTTTGTAGGCGCGACTTGAGATGCGATTCCCATGCGGTCTTGTCGCCGGCTTTCCAACCAGGGTCGTTGAATGGGTTGCTGGTGCCTTGGTAGGCAGCCGTATCGCGCTTGGCGCCAGTGCCGGTCTGCGGCGTTTCGCCGCAGGCAGACAAGGTCACCACAGCAGAAAGAATCAATGCTGTGCGGATCATTATTTAGCTCCATTCACAGGTGGACGGCCAGCCTGCTGCGAGCCGTAGGCGGTACCCCAGCCCCAGACTTCAGCACCCTTGCCACGTTGAACCACACGGTTGCGGAAAATGTCGGCAACGACATCCCCATCACCCGCCAACAAGGCCTTGGTTGAGCACTGCTCAGCGCAAGCCGGCAGTTTGCCTTCGGCCAAGCGGTTACGGCCATATTTTTCGAACTCAGCCTGGCTGCCATTGGCTTCGGGGCCACCGGCGCAGAAAGTGCACTTGTCCATCTTGCCCCGCACACCGAAGGTGCCCTGGGATGGGAACTGCGGTGCGCCGAACGGGCAAGCATAAGAGCAGTAGCCGCAACCAATGCAGACGTCCTTGTCGTGCAAGACCACACCCTCTTCGGTGCGGTAAAAGCAGTTGACCGGGCAAACTGCCATGCAGGGTGCGTCGCTGCAATGCATGCAGGCCACCGAGATGGATTTTTCACCGGGTACGCCGTCATTCAGCGTGACCACGCGGCGGCGATTGACGCCCCATGGGACTTCGTTTTCGTTTTTGCAAGCCGTGACACAACCATTGCATTCAATGCAGCGTTCCGCGTCACAGACAAATTTCATGCGTGCCATATATTTTCCTTATGCCTTTTCGACGTTGCAAACGGTCGTCTTGGTTTCTTGCATCATCGTCACGCTGTCGTAACCGTATGTTGTTGCTGTGTTGATCGCCTCGCCGCGCACGATCGGTGCCGCACCGGTTGGGTAGTAGGCCAGCATGTCTGCGCCTTGCCAACGACCCGAGAAGTGGAACGGCATGAAGACCGTGTCGGGACCGACCCGTGGTGTCACCATGGCCTGAACATTCAGGCGGGCCCCCGTTGGTGTGCTGACCCAAGCACGCTCGCCATTGCGAATGCCTTTTTCAGCCGCCACTTTCGGGTTGATCTCGATGAACATTTCCTGCTGCAGTTCAGCCAGCCAAGGATTGGAGCGGGTTTCCTCGCCGCCGCCCTCGTACTCAACCAAGCGACCAGAGGTCATGACCAACGGGAATTTCTCGTGGACTTTGTCGGCGATGTTCTTGTCTTGAATCGACTTGAACAAGGTCGGCAGACGCCAGAATGCTTTCTTGTCGTCGTGTGTTGGGTACTTGGCTTGCAAGTCAGCCCGGTTGCCATACAGCGGCTCGCGGTGCTGCGGAATGGCATCAGGGAAGTTCCACACCACAGCGCGGGCCTTGGCGTTGCCAAACGGATGGCAGCCATGGTTTTGCATGAACACACGGATCATGCCGCCGGACGAGTCGGTCTTCCAGTTTTTGCCTTCAGCCGCAACTTTTTCTGGCTCTGACAACTCATCCCACCAGCCGAGTTTTTTCAGCAGCACGTGATCGAGTTCGGGGTAACCGGTGGTGATGTCGGCGCCTTTGGAGTGCGAACCGTCTTCGGCCAGCAGGCTAACGCCTTCACGCTCAACACCGAAGTTGGCGCGGAAATTACCGCCGCCTTCCATGACGTGTTTGGAGGTGTCGTACAGATTTGGGGAGCCTGGGTGTTTGAGCTCTGGCGTGCCATAGCAAGGCCATGGCAGGCCGAAGTAATCACCACCGAAGTCATAGCCGGTTTCTTTGTCTTTGCCGCCTTTGGCCTTGAGGGTCTTGACGTCAAACACATGCATGTTGCGCATGTGCGCCTTCAAACGCTCAGGGCTCTGGCCGGTGT
>JBEDKR010000072.1:0-7848 GCA_041172005.1 Pseudomonadota bacterium | reverse complement strand
GCGCTGGATGAGACCAGTACTTAATTTCTAAATATATAGTCATCACCAACTCAAAACGGATAGTGGCGCGGTGTTGTCTGCAGGGTAATCCAGCGGAGTTCGGTGAATTCGGCAACGCCAGCCTTGCCGCCAAATCGGCCCATACCGCTTCCCTTAACACCTCCAAACGGCATTTGCGCTTCGTCGTGAACCGTCGGGCCGTTCACGTGGCAGATCCCGGAATCAATCCGTCGCGCGACATTAAAGGCTCGGGCAATGTCGCCTCCGAACACTGCGGAGGATAGGCCGTACTCGCTGTCATTGGCACAGGCAACCGCCTCTTCCACGCCCTTCACGCGTACGATGCACTTGACCGGGCCAAAGGTCTCCTCATGGTAAATGCGCATGGCGGGTGTCACATGGTCCAGCACGGTAGCTGGCATCAAGGTCGTGTTGACTTTTTCGCCACATAGCAGCTTGGCACCCTTTGCCAATGCATCATCAATCAGGGCGTTGCAATGCTCTACCGTATTCATACCAATCACAGATCCCAGCACCACGGGCTCGGGCTTGCGTGGATCACCCAAGGGCAGGTTCCTGGCTTTGTCTGAAAACTTCTTGGCGAATTCATCGGCAATTTTTTGGTCCACGATGATCCGCTCGGTGGACATGCAGATCTGACCGCTGTTGGCAAAGGAGCCAAAGGCAGCGGCGTTCACCGCATCTTCAATGTTGGCATCGTCCAGAATCACCAAGGGGGCCTTACCCCCCAACTCCAGCACCACCGGCTTGAGGTATTTGGCGCAGGTCATCGCAATGATCTTGCCCACACGCGTAGATCCCGTAAAGTTGACGCGGCGCACGGCAGGGTGCGCCACGATGGCCTCCACAACGATACCCGCATCGGCTGGCGCGTTGGTAATGTAGTTCAGAACACCGGGTGGAAAACCAGCGTCTTCAAACGCCTGTGCAATCAGCAAATGGGTGCGCGGACAGTTTTCCGAGCCCTTGAAAATCACGGTATTGCCGCAAGCCAAGGGCACGCAGATCGCGCGTACACCTAAAATGATCGGCGCATTCCAGGGTGCAATTCCCAGCACCACGCCTGCAGGCTGTCGCACTCCCATAGCCAGCGAGCCCGGCACGTCAGACGGAATCACTTCGCCGCTAATCTGCGTGGTCAGCGCAGCAGCCTCGCGGATCATGCCTGCGGCGAGCATGACGTTGAAACCTCCCCACATACCGGTTGCTCCCGTCTCGGCGCTCACTGCCTCAATGAACTGGGGCGTCTTGGCTTCCAGCGCATCCGCAGCCTTAAGCAGCAATGCCCGGCGCTCGCTGGGGCCGGTCTGACTCCAGTTCTTGAAGGCTTCTGCAGCAGCATCGACCGCCATCACCGCATCCTGCGGCGAGGCCGCTGGGGCGCGCGAGGCCACGCTGCCATCTAGAGGGTTACGGCGCTCAAAAGTTGCGCCTCGCTCAGCCGTGACTTTGAGGCCATTGATCAGCATTGAAATATCAGACATGAGGATTTCCTTCAGAAATAAAGTGGGTTCAATTTGTCGTCGTCTTGCGCCGGTGCACCGCATCGGCAGCGCTGGTGGTGTCGGCGGCGTTGGCGCCCAGGTAGGCTTCGCGAATCACATTGGAGCGCTGAAGTAGCTTCGCAGGACCGCTGGCGACCAAGGTACCGCGCTCTAGCACATAGCCGCGGTCTGCCACTGCCAGTGCCTTCTTGACGTTTTGCTCGACCATCAGCACCGTGGTGCCGCTGTCAGCAATGCGGCGCGCCATGGCTAATAGCTCGTCGACCATACGCGGTGCCAACCCGAGCGAGGGCTCATCCAGCATTAATAATCTCGGCGAGCTCATCATGGCGCGCGCCACGGCCACCATCTGCTGTTCACCGCCGCTCATGGTTCCGGCCAGCTGCTGGGCGCGCTCGCGCAGCTTCGGAAAGTCACCCAACACCAGCTCCAGACGACGGGCGCGGTCCGCCCGCGAAACCAGCCAGCCGCCGAGCTCCAGATTTTCCAGGACTGTCATTTGCGGAAACAACTGCCGACCTTCGGCCACCAGCGCCATGCCGCTGCGCACGATCTCATGCGTTTTCTCTGACAAATCTTCACCATCCAGCAGCACCATGCCGCTGCGTGGAATCAGGCCCATCAGGGCTTTCAATAGTGTCGTTTTGCCAGCCCCGTTGGGGCCCAGGATCACGGTGAGTCCAGGCTTGACCTCAAATCGCAGGTCACGCAGTATTAGAAAGGAGCCGTACCCGGCGCTCAAGGCTCGCACCTGCAGATGCGCATGCCGATCGTCGCCAAGAACGAACGGAGTTTCGCGGTACCACATCATGGGGTCACTCCCTGTGCCGCATCACTGGACTCAACCATCTCGTCGCCCAGATAGGCTTCGATCACCTCCGGGTTACGCACCACATTGGCCGGTGTGTCGTCAGCAATTTTTCGCCCTTGGTGCAACACGATTACTCGCTCCACGTGCCGCAGCAATGTGGTCACTGCGTGCTCTATCCAGATCACGGTCAGGTCAAGTTCGTCACGCAGCCGACGGATCAGGCGTGCCATTTCTTCAATCTCAGCCTCGGTCAAGCCCGCCGCAACCTCATCAAGCAACAGCAATTTGGGCCGGGTCGCCAAGGCCATGCCGATTTCCAACAGACGCTGCTGCGATGGGGTAATGGCCGAGGCGGGCAGATTTGCCTGATCCGTCAGGCCAATCAGGGAAAGAATACTGGCTGCATCGCGCAGCACCCAAGGGACATCCCGCTCTTCACCCCAAAAAATGTATTTGCGCGGCCGGCGGCCGGCAAATTTCAGCCCAAAGGCGATGTTGGCGGCCACAGCCATGTCGGGAAACACCCGCGGGGTCTGAAAGGTCCGGGCCACACCATGCGCCGCAAAGCGATGAGGGCCGCGACCCGTGAGGTTATGGCCGCGCGCCACCAAGCGGCCGGACGTGAGTGCGGTGACGCCAGAGATGGCGTTAAAAAATGTGGTCTTGCCGGCACCATTGGGCCCGATGATGCCCACCAGCTCGCCCGGTGCAAAATTGGCACTCACGGCATCTACGGCAATCAGACCCCCGAAACGCACGGTCACGTTTTGCGCCTCCATCAGGGGCGGCAACGAGTGCTCAGACAAAATGGCTCTCCTTTTCACGGCGCTTGAGGCGCTGCTTTTCGCGCTCGTTCTCACCAGTCAGGTCGCGCTTGACATCTTTGGCCCAGTCACGGGTGTCATACCACCAGCCCTTGAAAGTGGACCAGCGCAACGATGCCAGCCCACCAGGCAGGTACAACACGCACACGATCAGCAGCAGTCCCAGCGACATCAAATAGATTTGTGGAAACTGAAGGCGCAGTGATTCGGCCAGCACGCTGAAAATTACAGCGGCCAGCAACGGCCCCCACAAAGTCAATACGCCACCGATAAGCGTGATCAATACAGTCTGAAAACCGATAAATGGGTTAAAAACAGTATGCGGATCAATATAAGTCCAGCGCACCGCCATGGCCGCACCGACGGCTCCAGCGAAAGCTGCGGTAATAGCAAACCCGGCAATTTTGACCAAGCGGGTATTGACGCCCAGCGTCTGGGCCCGCTGCTCGTCGGCACCAATGCCCATCAGCGCCAAGCCTAAGCGGGTGCGCCGCACCACGATCGACACCGCGACCGACAGCACGGCCAGCGCCAAGACAGTTAGGTAAATGGTGTCTCGCTCGGGCACCACGGTAAGCACTCGTCCCACAGTGCCGGTGACCGATTTCTCGAAATAAGTCACCGCGTGCATGATCAGCTCCGTCATGCCAAAGGTCAACACCGCAAAGTAGGTGCCGCGCAAATGCAGCACTGCAGCACCCATCACCACAGCCACCACGGCGGCTATCGCGGACCCCATCAGAATGGTTTGCACCCAGCCAAGATCCTCTAATAGCAGCGCCGTTGTGTAGGCGCCGATTCCAAAGAATGCTGATGTGGCCAGCGACAGGTAGCGTGTGCTGCCGCAGAAAAGTCCCCAGCTGGAGGACAGTGCAACGTACATGAGACAGGTCAGCGCCATGGACACCACAAACTCGCTGGCGTAGGCAGGCAATGCCAACGCCCAGCCGGCAAAAGCCAGAAGCACCAGAACATCACGGATAAGAAATTGTCGGGAAGTCATGCTTTCCTCCCCTTGCGAGAAAACAAGCCTTCAGGCCGTAACAGAAGCACAGCAATAAAGATGGCATAGGAGAGCAGTGCTTTTAGGGATGGGTTGGAGAAGTGCATGCCCAGCGCTTCGATCACGCCAAGGAAGAGCCCGCCAATCAACGCACCGCCCATGCTGCCAAAGCCACCCAGCGTAATGACAATCAGTGCCGTCACAGTGTAGGGTTGGCCCATGAAAGGGGTAATGGTGTAAGCCATCGATAGCAGCGATCCAGCAATACCCGACAAACCCAGACCAATACCGAACATGAGTGGGTGCAGACGCTTGGTATCAATACCCATCAGCTGCGCGCCGACGGGTGACTGCATTAGCGCACGCACCCCCTTACCCAAAAGCGTCATGCGCAGCAGCACTATCAGTGACCCACTGAACACCAGGGCGAGAAAGAACACCAGCAGCTTGTTGCCCGCAAACTGGGCATCACCCAGCTTCACTGGTTCTGTCATGTAGTCATAACCGCGCAGCTCACCACCCCACATCCATGATGCAAAGTTTTGAACCAAAAACATTAAACCAAAGGCAACCATCAGCCCACGGGCCTCAAAGACATCGAGGTTGGGTGAAGTTGCTGTGAGTCGGCGAAAGCACAGGAAATGAACCACAACACCAAGCGCCATGAGTAGCAGAAAAGACACTGGAATCATCAGCAAGGGCGACACGCCATAACTAGACTGGAACAGCCAAGTCAGGTAGGCCCCCACCATGAGGAATTCTCCATGGGCGATATTGAGAATACGCATGAGCCCGTACTGAAGGTTCAACCCCAGTGCGACCAGCGCATAGATGCCGCCGGTAATCAGACCGGAGGCAATCAGTTCTAGCCAGGAAGAAATGGACATGGTGAATAAAATTTGCACGGCCCTGAGAACCAGGAGAACAGGCCGACCTGAAGATTAATGGCGGGCTTTCAAACGCACTTAGTAAATGACTACCAGACGGGCTTGCTGACGTTGAGCTTGGCCGTGGCCACCTTAGGTGGCCACACCACTTCAAATTCACCGTTTTGCCATTGACTGACGGTGCCCGGTGTGGCGGTATTCTCGCTACCCGTGAACTTGATGTCTCCAATGATGGTCTTGTGGTTGCCATTAGCGATGTACTCGCGCAAGGCCTTACGGTCCAACCCCACCTTGGCCACGGCTGCCGTCAAAATTTCAAGGCCAGCCCATGTGGCGCCACTGGCCCAGCGGTCGGGCTCCTTGCCAGAAAACTTCTTGGTATGGGCATCAAAATAGGCCTTGGCACCCGGGCTGGTCTTTCCATTCCAAGAGCCCATGCCTAGCACGCCCTCGGCACCTGCCGGCGTCATGACGTTGCGGTACAGCTGGAAGGCAGTACCTACGGATGCGTAAAAGAACTTGGGGTTAAAACCCACTTCTTTGGCCTGCTTACTGGCCAAAATCGTGTCTGGCGGGTATGTGAACCCAACAAAGGCATCTGGGTTTTTGGCCTTCATGGAGCGCAATACGGGCGACAAATCCTTCACGCCCGCAGGATAGCTTTTATCCTCCACCATACTGATGCCGCTTCCCTGCAGGGCTACGCGCAGCGCGGCGTAGTTCTCCAGCCCAAACAGATCATCCACGTAAATCACTGCAATGGTTTTGGCACCACTGGCCTTGAGCATGTCGACCAGCGCATCACACATGGGCTTGGGCTGCTGAAGCAACAAGAAGAAATAGGGGAGCTTCATTTCCACCAGACGTTTGGACAGCGCGGTGGGTGCCAGAAAGGGATACCCAAAGCGATTGGCCAAGGGGGCTACAGCAAAGTTGGCGTTGCTACCCCAAGGTGCCAACACTAGGTCGACCTTGTCACTGCCCATGAGCTTTTCGTAGGTGCGCACCACCGTCTCGGTATCGCTGCGGTCGTCGGAGCTGATCAATTCAATCGGACGACGAACGCCCTTCACATCCAGACCCCCAAGCGCATTTTGCTGTTCGGCCCACAACAAGTAGTTGGGTTCTTGGCTAACCTGGGCACCACCGGTCCATGGCCCAGTGCGCGACATGGAATAACCAATACGCACGGGTGGCTGGGCAGCCAACAAATGGGGGGCGAAAGCCGCAGTACCAACAGTGGCCGCGACAACTTTAAGCAGGTTACGTTTGGATTGTTGTGCCATGGTGTCTCCTTAGTCAAAAAGAATCAATAATATTTTTGAATGATAAAAAAATTCGCCCAGTAGGGCTTTTCTGAACGTGCACAAAACACTTGCTCTGCAGCGCACCAGGCCTAGGGATAACCCTTGAAAATGACTTGTACACAAACGCTTGGCGCCGCGCATAATTGAAATTCTATGCACACCGTCCCGACGCCCACGCAGACACGCACTTCACCGGTCACAGCGCTGACCACGGACAACGTCGCCCCCCGTGAGCGTGCGCCGGCCTGGTGCGAATGGGTTGGAAAGCATTTCGGTGGCCTTCAGTCTGACCTGTATGGGGATACCGACTTTGATGGTCATATGACATCTTCCAAAGCTGGTCATGTGATCATGACCCGCCTAGAGGCCAACCGCCACCGCGTTGTGCGCACCACTGACATGGTGCGGTCCAGCGAAGAAGGTTATCTGAAGATTGTGGCGCCCATCAAAGGCAGCGCCTGCCTAGAGCAGGTGGGCCGAAAAACCTGGGTAAACCCTGGCGCCTGGACTATTTACGACACCACGGGCAGTTACGCAATCGCCAACCCCGAGCGCGTGGAGCATCTGATTGTCATGGTCCCCAAAGCGCACATGGTGCAGCATGGCTTGCGCCTGGAAACGCTGATGGCGCGGCCTGTGGGTGGCGCCAGTGGCATCGCCCGCGTGGCACTGACCACCATGCGCAGCACTTTCGAAGAACTGCCTTTTATGAGCGCCGACGCGGCATGCGGGGCCGGCGAACTGATAACCGATTTGGTCCGGTTGTCGCTCATTGAACTGTCAGGGCAGCAGACCCAGTTGACCCAGCGTGAGGCTTTGAAAGATCGCATTCGGGCCTATGTCGCCTTACACCTGCGTGATCCCAAGTTATCCATCGACCAGATCGCGCTGGCGCTGAACTGCAGCAAGCGCCACCTTTACAACGCATTTGCAGATGAACATCTGACTCTAGCCACCTACATTCAGGATCTGCGCCTGACGGCATGCCTGCGAGAACTTAAGCAACTGGGACAGAGCGGACGCGCCATTACCGACATCGCCATGCATTGGGGCTTTAACAGTTCTTCGCATTTCAGCCGCATTTTTCGAGTACGCACCGGACAAAGCCCAAGCGAGTTCCGCCAGGGAGTCAAGGCCTAATCTCTAGGATCAGGCATGCATTTAAATTACTGCAGAATGTGGCCATGAATCAATTTCAGGTCATCGTGCTGGCAACGCCAATTTTCTTTGTCCTCATCGGGCTTGAGTTTGCCTGGGGTCGCAGGCGCCAAGCCCGAGGCACTGGGCGTGACACCTACCGCTTCAACGACACCCTCAACAGCATCAGCCTGGGCGTACTAAGCCAACTCGGCGGCTTGTTTACCCAACTGCTCACGCTGGGCATTTACACCGCCATTTACACGTCTGCCGCGCTGTGGTCGGCGCCAGAGTTTTGGCAAAGTGGCGTTGGCTTTTTAGTGGCGCTGGTGTTTTATGATTTTTGCTACTAC
>JBEDKR010000071.1:0-7850 GCA_041172005.1 Pseudomonadota bacterium | reverse complement strand
TGCGGTGGGAACTGCAGAAACTGAGCTCGAAGGCCGGCAATGGCTCACACAAAATCAGGGTGAGTGGAACCTCGCCATCGTTGATTTGTTTCTTAGGCAAGGCACAGGACTAGGCGTGCTTGAGGCCTGCCAAGGTCGCCATGCAAGTCAAAAAGTGATTGTGCTCAGCAACTACGCCACGGCGGACATTCGCCAGCGCTGCGCTCAGTTAGGTGTGGACGCGGTCTTCGACAAGTCCAATGAAATTGACGCCTTGGTGAGCTACTGCCTCGAACAGTGCCAGCTCACTTAAGACCAGTGCGGTCAGTCGATCAACTTGTTCTTCAGCGCGTAGTAGGTCAGATCGCTGTTCGAAGACAAGCTCATTTTTTCCATCACACGCGTACGGTAAGTACTCACCGTTTTGACGCTCAAAGAAAGTGCTTTCGCAATGTCGCCAGCGGTTTCGCCCTTGGCGAGTTTGAGAAAAACTTGGAACTCACGCTCAGACAATTGTTCATGCGCAGCGATGTCATGGGGACGATTGAGTTGTTGCGCCAGCAGTTCAGCAACGCCCGGTGTGATGTAGCGTTTTCCGAGGGAGATAACACGAATGGCGTTGACGATTTCAGTCGGATCGCACTCTTTGTTCAAGTAGCCACTGGCACCTTGCCGAATCAAATTCACAGCGTAATGTTCTTCAGGATAGCCACTCAAAATCAAGATGCCAACATCGGGTGCCTTGGCGCGGATCATGGCCAAGGCGTCGATGCCGCTTTGCCCTGGCATGGACAAGTCCATGACCAAAATATCCAACTCGACGTTGCGCACCAGATCAATGGCTTCACGGCCACTGGCAGCCTCGCCAACGACCCGCAGGTCAACATGGTCCGAAAAGAATTGTTTGAGTCCAGAACGAACAATCGCATGGTCATCAACGATACCGATTTTTATCATTTTTTCGTCTTTCCAGAAAATCTGCCGTGTCCGGCAACACCATATTTTGAAGCTGATCAGCGGCACAAATTATGCAACTTCGACAACGATCCATTATTGACGAATAATCCATCCACTTTTAATTGGAGCTCACTTTGAAGCAGTTTTCCATTCCAAAGATGGTAATCAGCTTACCGCTCGCTATCTTGGCTGCGGCCATATTGATCTCAATCAATGAAGCCAGTTTTCACGCGTCTTCTCAAGCCACCTCGAAGATCGAAGCCGCTGAGATTGCTCGTCAGTCGGTGGGCCAACTCATGAACACCATGCTGGACGCAGAAACCGGTACGCGTGGTTTTTTGCTGACCGGCGATGAGAAGTACCTTCAGCCATACAACAGCGCCCTCGCCCAACTCGGTGAAAACTTGGGACAACTGCGTGGCTTGCTGGTCGATCAGCCGGAGGAATTGGCCGAATTTGAAGTCATGGCCATGCACATCAGCCGCAAGCAAAGCGAACTCGATTTGAGTGTGCACATGCGGAAAATCGGCAACGATGACGCGTGGAAGTTCATGCTGACCACCGACGTTGGCAAGCAGCACATGGATGCCATCCGGATTCAGTCTGAAAAGTTGATGACGGCAAGCCTGTTGAACATGGAGGCAGCGCACCAACAGATCAACCACTCACTGTGGCTCTCACGCATTGGTATTGCCGCTATCAGCCTGAGCGGGCTGCTGGCTTTTTACATGTACCTGTTGCAAACCGAAGCCCTCCTAGCAGCAGGCAAACGCGAGAAACTCTCCCTGCTCAACGAGCGTGACCGACTAGAAGCGCAGGTGCGGGACAGGACTGCCAAACTGGCTCAGCTCGCCACCTACCTGCAAGAGGTTCGGGAAGATGAACGCGGCCACTTGGCGCGCGAACTGCATGACGAACTCGGTGCGCTGCTGACGGCAGCCAAGCTAGATGTAGCACGCATCCGGGCTCGCTTGGGCAGCAGTCTGCCAGAAGCCAATGAGCGAATTGAGCATCTGATCAACACCCTCAACAGTGGTATTGCGCTCAAGCGGCGCATTGTGGAGGACTTGCGTCCTTCCTCGCTCTCCCACTTAGGGTTGGTGGCTTCGCTTGAAATCCTCGCGCGTGAGTTTGCCGATCGATCAGGCATCGACATTAAAACCTCACTGGAGGCGGTCGAACTGGGCGGCTCAGCACAGCTCACGGTTTACCGGCTGGTTCAAGAGTCCCTGACGAACATGGGTAAGTACGCCATGGCCACCCAAGCCGACATCCGGCTGCGAAACACCGACGACCAAGTCATCATTGAAGTCAGCGACAACGGTCAGGGTTTTGACACCGACAAAGTCGCCACGACCAGCCACGGTCTGGCTGGCATGCGGCATCGCGTCGAAGCCGCCGGCGGGGAATTGGCCATTGAATCCAGTCCTGGCCAAGGCACCCACATTCGCGCCAACTTGCCCAAGACGCGCTGAGCGCACAATCAGCAAGTCGATGTCCTACAAGGCGTGGGCACAAGCGCTGACAATCCGACCCGTGGCTAACCGATGAAGCTCAACACAAGAGCTCCCTAAACTGGAACTCAGTCGTCAACGTCAGCATTCTTCCAGATCAAGCCCCATGTATTGGTCCTGATTGAAGAAGCTTTCGTGACACACACGCTGAAGCAGCTTTGCTTCGTCATTCAAACCGAAGGATCCGTCATGACCACCCCCCATTCCGTAGCACAAGCCGCACGCTCTACACGCGACGAAGCCCTCCAGGCGACTGTACAAGCGACCGAATTGACGCGCAGTTACGCCAAAGAAGCGCTCGACCAAGCTGAAGGCAAGATCCGCGAACTGCGCGGTAACGTCGACCCGATGGTCGACAAACTGGCTGACACCGCTCAAAAATTAGCCCGTCAAAGCATGGACATGGCCACCGAAGCCAAGCACAAAGCCGAGGAGTCGGTGGCCCGCTATGCCGGCATGACCACCAAATACGTCAGCGAGCAACCCATGCGCTCGGTGCTGATCGCTGCTGCTGTGGGTGCGGCTATCGCCTTGCTGGTGTCCGCCGCAGCCCGAAGCAACGACAAGCGCTATTGATCACTGCTGCTCTTTCTAAGGTAACCACCCTAAGGCCGTCACGCTCGATTTATGCTCCATCCTCTTTTCGCTACCCTGATCAAACGTCCCGACCTGATCGCTGATCACATTGCGGCTTATGTTGAACTGACGCACCAAGAGACATCTGGGCTGGCTGCTGATTGGCTCCAGCGCGGGCTGGCTTGGGCGCTGGTGGCTTTAGGGGTGTTGGTGTTTGTTATTTTTTCTGGCATCGCGCTCATGCTCGGTGCATTGAATCAATTTCATTGGGTGTTGGTCGCCGTTCCAAGTGTGGTCTTGTTGCTGACGATACTGGCTTTTTTGAAAGCCAGAACACCCTTGGACATTGATCGCTTCACAGAACTCAAGGCACAAATGGACAGCGACTTACGCGCCCTGCGTGAGGCGGCAGAATGAACCTGACGCCGCAGCAACGCTTGGCAGCCAGCCGGCGCGCAATCGTGCAATGTATGCACAGGGACCAACGCGAGAATAGCCAAGACGACATGGCGCAAGGTGCCCCAGCCCAGCCTGCCGATGCGAGTCATGGGTCCACGGCCAGTGCATCGCGCTCTAATCGGAAGCATTCATCAGGCTTCAACGGACTCTGGCGCGTCGCGCGGCGAACCGCATCGGGCTGGTGGCGTTCCCATCCAGCCAGTCTGGCCGTAGATGTGGTGCAGCCGATGGTAGAGAATTACGCGCGCGCCAACCCCTTGAAGCTGATCGGCATAGCCGCCGCCGCTGGTGCGCTTGTGGTCATCGCCAAACCTTGGCGGCTCATTTCTGTCACTGGCGTCGTCGTTGCAGCCCTCCGCTCAACTCAGATGTCGAGTCTGATCGCCTCTTTTTTGGCATCCCCTCCTACAGAGTCGCAAGACCGCTAGGACGTTAATAGCAAGTCATCTTCCATTTTTCACTCTCGGAGATTGTCATGAAGTACGCTCGTGCCATTGCCTTTGCCGCCTTGACCGGCATCACCCTCATCAGCGCGGGCTGCGCCGTGGTGAGAGGCCAGCAAACCACTGGCTCCTACGTCGACGACGCAGCCATCACGACCAGCATCAAAGCCAAATTCATTGATGACAAGATTGTTTCTGCCTCATCGATCAGCGTTGAAACACTGAACGGCACCGTGCAGTTGTCAGGCTTTGCCAAGAGCATGGCCGAAAAAACCAAAGCTGAGCAAATTGCCCGCGGTACCAACAACGTTCGTGCTGTTCGCAACGACATCGTTGTGCGTCCTTGACTGGCAGTTTCAGCGTCCATACGGACAATGCCCGTAGCGACGCCTGAAATCACGGGGGTGCTCAGCCGGCATCTCTGCAAACAGTCCTCGGCCTAGAAATTTGGCGTTTGCTTCTTCTTGGGCGTAAGAGCCCGTCTCTTGTCTGTAGTGGCTGGACCAAGCGTGTCCGCGCTGCACCATCCATTGCCCCACGTCTTCCCGACTCAGATAGATCACCGCCAGATCACGGCCGTAAATGTCAACGCCCTGCGCGCTGACCGTCACGACGCGCTGATGGATGCGTTCATTCAAAGCCTTTCGCGCGATCTCGCCGCCCGCTTGACAAATTTCAGGCGCATCCATGCCGACAAGTCGAATCTTGTGAACGGCCCCGCCTTCTACCGGCCGCACATGAACGGTATCGCCATCCACCACATGCGTGACCACCCCAGTCCATGACGTTGCTGCGACTTGCGGCTGAGATGGTGCAGGCAGTGCTAGCACCAACAACATCAGACCTAGCCACAGCCGCCATGTCATCGTGTTTCCTTTGACCGCATGCTTGGCTCAGGCTGTGATGATCCAGCCTTCGAGCGGATCGACCGCCTCTGGCAGACCGTAGCGAGGCTTGCCGCCTTCGTGCTGTTGCTGCGCCCAAGCCGCCTGCATCAGGCACAGCACGGCATCCAGTGAATCGCCAGTAGCGTCGTCCACCAGACGATCGCGCTGTGCGTGCGTTAGCTTGAGACGCAGCCCCAGCCGCGTCTGGCCATGTTCCAGCGCGGTCAGCATGTCCTTGCGGGCGATCAATCGCTCTGGTGTTTGCAAGGCCTTGGCGTCGTTCTTGTAGCTGCGGGTTTTGATGTTCCGACCTGCCGACTGATCAAGCTGCTGAAGTAGCTCTCGCGCTAACAAGCCGGGGTAAGCCTCAAGAGCAATGCGCGCAGCCGCCGTCGTTCCAACACAAGGTCTACCCAAGCCGGGAAGTTGTACGCCAGCGGCAATCAGGCGCGGCACACCCGCATGCAACATGTAGGCGACGGGTGGGTTGACCCACTTCATGGAACTGCTGGAACCAGCGGGTAAATCGGTAGCGCGATGGGCAAATTTCTGCCCCACGGGGCGGGCGTCGCAAAAGGCCGCGAAGGTGTTGCGAATCGCCGGGCGTGTGAGACTGGCGTAGTGCTGCATGCAAGCCAGCCACTCCTCCGGCCAGCCAAGCGTGCTCACCAGTTCTCGCGGCAGGCCAAAGGGCAAATCAAAAGCGCCGACCCAAGCTCGATCTTGCGACAACCAAAGTGAGAAATCCTCCAGCGTTTCAACTCGCTCAAGTTGCGCCAGTTGAACTCGGCCACGGTGCAAGTGACCGGTGGCAAAAACGATGGGTTTTCGGCGGCTGGGGCTGCTGGAAAAATCGCAGCCGGCAAGAAGCATATCCAAGGCGTCAGGAGCGACCGACGATAGAAGCCGTCGCCATCAGCTCCTGCAACAAAGCCATGGAAACCGCGCCCGACACGGCATAAGGATCCAATTCTGGTCGCTCTGAGTATTTGAGCAAGATAGAGGTGTTCAGCTTGGCAGTATTGACCAAGCCCATGGTCCAGCCGCCAAACTTTCGCTCGCCGATTTCTTCGTAGCTCAGCAAAATGACGTCTTTGTGGCGCGGGTCATTGAGGATGTGTTTGTAGAGATCGTTAACCGCAGTACGGCCACCTTCCAAGGCCTGCAAAAATATGCCGCCGCCGTAGCAAAGAATGCCGGTGATGCCGCAAGCCGGGTTGTGACTGCGTGACTTGGCCAGAATGGCCTCCGTGGCTTCAGGACTTTGGGGATCAGCCGCGCGGCTGGCGTAAAGAAGTCGAACCAACATGATGAGATGTCCTTTGGCGATGAAAACACACTGGCACAAAAGCGGATAAATGCAAAAGCCCGTAAAACACGGCGGCCATGTTTACCCGTTGGTCTTCTTTGGAATGAGTGAGAGAAATTCACGGCGCAGGTTGGAGTCTTTCAAAAAGACGCCGCGCATCACCGAGTTGATCATCTTGCTGTCGAGGTCTTTGACACCGCGCCAACCCATGCAGAAGTGTGAGGCTTCCATGACGATGGCGAGACCGTCAGGCTGTGTTTTTTCTTGAATCAGGTCAGCCAACTGGACCACGGCTTCTTCCTGAATCTGAGGCCGACCCATGACCCACTCGGCCAGACGTGCGTACTTGGACAGACCGATCACATTGGTGTGCTCGTTCGGCAAGACGCCGATCCAGACTTGCCCAATCACCGGACAAAAATGATGTGAGCAAGCGCTGCGCACGGTGATGGGCCCAACGATCATGAGTTCATTCAGGTGTTCCGCGTTAGGGAACTCCGTGATAGCCGGAGGGTGCACGTAGCGGCCCTTGAAGACCTCGTTGAGGTACATCTTGGCGACCCGGCGGGCCGTGTTGTTGGTGTTGTGGTCGTTGTCGGTGTCGATGACCATGCTGTCAAGAACGCCCTGCATCTTGGTCTCGACTTCGTCAAGTAGTTTTTCCAAGTCACCAGGTTCGATGAATTCGGCGATGTTGTCGTTGGCGTTGAAGCGCTTGCGAGCACGCGTAATACGCTCCCTGATCTTGACCGACATCGGGGTGCCTTCATCGTCGGCGGCGGGCGCCGATCCGGGCGCTGAGGGCGTGGGTGATTTCATAAGCATGCAAGATGGTAACAGTCCTGAAAAAACCTTTTCAGACTATTGCCATGCGGATGTGTTGCCTCAGAAACCATGATCTCATTGACTCTTAAGCTATTAATTAAATAGCAATAAATGAATACTTAATAACGCTGACCCGTCAACAACAAGGCCAGGCGCATCAGCGCATAAGCCGCGTGATCGATCCAGCGTTGACGCCATGGGCGTTGGTTGAACTCGGCGGCGTCAACACGTCGACCATGGCCAGCTATGGCAGCCAGCAACCGCGCCCGCAAGTCCTCGGCAAAGACCCTGTCGTCCATCACCACGTTGGCTTCACGGGCCAACAGCAAGCTAAAGGGGTCTAGGTTGGATGATCCAACGGTGGCCCAATGACCATCAACCACCGCAACTTTGGCATGCAAAAAGCTGGCTTCGTATTCGTGGATTTCAACCCCTGCAGCGAGCAGCGCGCCGTAGACCGGACGGGTCGCGTGGTATTGCATGAAATACTCATACTTTCCCTGAAGCAACAAGGTGACTTTGACGCCGCGCCGCGCCGCCTTGATCAGCGCACGACGCAAACGACCACCCGGTACGAAATACGCATTGGCGATCAAAATCTCTTCGCGCGCTTGGCCAATGGCTTTTCGATAAGCTCGCTCAATGATGTTGCGGTTCAGTAAATTGTCACGAAGCAACAGCGCCGCCCTAGCCGCTGGCAATGCCTGGGACGTTTTGGCACCTGCGGGTCGACCCGACAGCGCCAATGCGCGCCGACGTGCCAGATGTGCAGCACTGATGCGGCCGCCATAACCGGCCGCCTTGAAAGCCTCCCAAGCTTCCGCCAAATGATGACGACGTGCGCTGTAGCCTGCTTGGACGCGCCACCACAGCAAGGCCATGGCCTCTGATGCGACTACCG
>JBEDKR010000070.1:0-7853 GCA_041172005.1 Pseudomonadota bacterium | reverse complement strand
TATCGGTGTCGTAAAGACGCCGGTTCGGGTATTTCTTGATCACACGAACCGGCACGGCTTTGGCTTCAGGACTCTTTGATGGTTCGGCAGCAGTTTCTGGGGTGCTGTTTTTGGTTTTAGACAAAGTTCTGATTCCTTCGGTGACAAGAGGTGGCTAGGGTCCATTCTAGAAAGCTCGTTGCGCTTTGCTTCCCTTGGTTTACCCTTGAGCTTAGCCTGTCTTGTCAGCATCGGAACCAACCCCACGCACGTCGGGCTACTGAATTCGTCGCAGGGCCAGACCGTGCTTGTCCATGAGTCGGTACATGGTCATGCGCGAGATACCCAATGCGCGAGCTGCATGGGTGACGTTGCTGTCAACCCGCACCAGTGCCAGCTTGATGGCGTCACGCTCGGCCATCGTGCGCACGGCCTCAAGCTCCATGCCGACCGGAGCAACGGGCAGCGTCAAGCCCAAATCATCGGGCGAAATCCAACGCTGGTCAGTCATCACGACCGCACGTTTGACGCGGTTGCTCAGCTCCCGGACATTGCCAGGCCACGTGTGGAACATCAAGGCCTCAACCGCTTTCTTGCTAAAACCCAGTATTTGGACGTGCTGCGAACTTTCAACACTCGCATTCAAAAAATACTGCGCCAAATCCAAAACATCCGATTGCCGCTCTCGTAACGATGGGACCGTGAGGGGCAGAACGCTCAGGCGGTAAAACAAGTCTTCCCTGAATCGTCCTGCTGCGACGGCACCGGCCAGATCGACATGAGAGGCGGCTATCACCCGAACATCCACCTGCAAGCTTTTATGGGACCCCACGCGCTGAATCGTGCTCTCTTGTAAGAATCTCAACAAGTTGGTCTGCAACGCCAGCGGCAAATCTGCAATTTCATCGAGGAAAAGAGTGCCACCGCTGGCCGCTTCGATGAGTCCTGTTTTGGCGTTTGTTGCACCCGTGAACGAGCCACGCTCATGGCCAAAGAGTTCAGACTGAATCAGTGCAGGGGCAATCGCCCCACAATTAACCGCCACAAAAGGCCCTTTGGAACGACTGGAGCACTGATGAATTGCCCTTGCGGCTAACTCTTTGCCACTGCCGCTCTCACCCCCAATCAGGACCGGAGCTTGGGTCAACGCCACTTTTCTAACCTTGTTTTGAAGTTGGCGAATCGCATCGCTGCGGCCCACCATGCCCAGCGAATTCTCAAATTCACCGACACCATCGACGAGTTCACGAAGATTCGCCTGACGCAAGGCATTGCTGATGCGAAAGTCCAAGCCCGCAAAATCAGCCAGGTCGGTATGAAAGTCATACAGACAGTTCAAAACAAATTCGCACCTTGCCGGCGAATCCAGCATCGACTCAGGAAAAATACCAATCCATTCGAGGCGCTGCACACGCCGTGCCCGCAGCCAAGACGAGCGTATTGAGTCGAGGTCTTCCGCCGACATTTTGTCAAGCGCCAGCAGGCCCATTTGCATTTTTTTGGAACTCAAAATTCTCAGCAAAGCCGCGTCATCGCAGACCCGAAGAACAAGCCAGCCACTGGCGCTCAGATGATCAACCAAGGCCGTTGTCAGTGGCCCAGAACCCCAACACAACAACTCACCCTTGAGCATAGAGTGTCTTTATAAAGAAAAAGGAATTCGGATGCTCACGCTCAGGTCTGGCGTGTCTTGTGTAAGGCCCGCACTGACTGATAAATTGAAGGTCGTGTTTTTGCTTTGGCGGTATGAATAGCCCATCAACAAGCTGGCCAGTTGAGTCCGGACTGAACCCAACACCGGCACACCATTTTGACGCGTCCGATCCACCGAATTGAGCTCAATACCCAAGCTCAAGGAGGCCTTTTCGTTGAGCGCCAAGCCCATGCCGAAGTTCAAGCCCAACACATCCCCGGGCGCAACTGTCCCGATAGACTGAAACTCACCGTTCAGAACTTGACGGTTTAAATTTGTCCGCTTGAAACTGTGGGTGTAGCTGATACCGCCGAAGAAAACCGCAGGGTCGGTTGGAAACAGCCATGTCAGTCCGGGTTGCACCGAATAAAAACCAGAGCCCGTCGGCAATTCGAGCGGCAATCCGGTGCCATTGGTCGTGCCCTCGCAGCGGGTCACGCAATCGGTGACCACCTCGAAGGGGTCTTTGCCTGTTCGAGACTTGAATCGCAACGATCCAATCAGGTAAGGCCAACTTCCACCGCCTTGATTCAGCTGGTAGCGTGCAGCAACTTCAACATCACCTAAAGATTTTCCACTCGTGTTGAACACGCTGTCGTTGGCGGTTCCACTCGAGACCTCTCGACTGATCGTTGAGTCATACCGGTAAACGTAAGGCACTTTGGCCTCGACCTCCAGCCGATTTGTCAGACCATAACGAAGGGCCAAGGCGCCCGTCAGTGAATTGCGCTTGAGTTCGCGCACGTCAACCAAGCCAATCAGCAGTGAAGGAATGACCGTGTAGCCGACGAGCGCAACCCGGTTGCTGGACGAATAACTGTATTGCACAGACGGCTCCAGCACCAACTTGCCACGCCCCGTCAAAATGCCAGGCTGATCTGACGCCACGGCCACCACTGGCGGCGCTACGGGCTCAGGTGCAACACCCACCCGCACAGGGCGCGCGACATCATCCGCAACCGCCTGATTTTTTTGAACCTGCCCCTCTTGAAGGATCTTGATCTGCTGCGCTTGATCAGACAGTTGCTGCTGTAATTTTTCAATCCTGACACTGACAGCGTCAACATCTGCAGCTTCGCTTTGCGCGTGAACCGGGGTTGAAACTGCGAGCACCGTAGAAGCACAACTGAGCCATGCCAAGCGCAGGGAACACAGACCTTTTTGTTGATTGGTTTTCACTGCCAAGCCCTTCGTTCAGAATTGAAAGCGTCAAGCATCTCTGCGATCAGGCATCCTTTGAAGAAAGGCATTTCGGTAGCTCCTTGTCAGGAAATATCTCGACAACCCTGTGCTGAAAAAAGAAAGCAGCTGCCGCATCAAGCCTGTGACACACAGTCCGAAGTTGTTTGAAGCACGCGCCGCCTGTGTTGTGAACATTCTTTCCCCCTGCGCAGCCAATTTTCCGAGGGTTCTACAGCAGCACACTGTCACCCCGTTGAGACACTTTCAGTGGCTTGAGCTGCTCGGACAGGCCTGGTTTTTATTCATCCAAGTCATGCGTATTTTTATTTTCCTGAGTGGGCTTGCGTATGCGCCGGATGAGCCGAAGGCGTGGCATTGATGTTGCTATTCGACTCTCGATTTGCGGTGACGCATTTCATCTTGATCGTTAGCTAATCAACTTCACCAACCTCAGGGGGTTCCATGAAAAAGACACTTATCGCTTCAGCTATTGCCATGGCATTTGGATTCAGCAGTGCCTCATTTGCACAGGTCAGCAACAGCTTGCTGACAACAGAAGGAAGCACCAGCACGAGCAGCATTGCCACTGACCTCAGCAATCGCTCCGCCACGGACAACAGCGTCACAACGCAAACCGACAACAGCGTTAAGACGACAACCACCGACAGCAACAACACAGCCACCGCGACGACCACCACGACCTCAACATCGACAGCCGAGTCCTTTGCGGACAACAGCGACAACAGCACCAATAAAAATTCGGGGGCGGCCAATGCGACAGCCGCACGATCTGCGGCACTCAACAACGGTTCAACAGGCATGTTCACCGACGCCTTCAACCAATACACGGCGACTGCCAGCAGTGTTCTCAACGGCGCGGTGACAGGCAACAACGTTAGCAACATCGGCAACTCGGCCTTCAACGCTGGCTCGACCAACGGTGGTACAGGCAAAGGCGGTGCAGGCGGCGTTGGCATGGGCGGCTTGAGCGCCGGCATGGGAACTGGGGGCACGGGTGCAGGCGGTGTTGGCGCTGTCGGGGCCAGCGGCGGAAGTGCATCCAATGGCGCGATATCAAATGGCAGCGCCACCAATGGCAGCGCGCAAGCCGGCAGCGGTGGGACGGGTTTTGGCGGTGCGGCTGGCGGCGACAACATCGGCGGCTTGGCTGCAGCGAACGGTGCCGCTAGCGGCAACTCGGGCAACGCCAGTGCCATGTCAACCGCGGGCGATGGCGGCTCTACGGCCAATGGTGGCAACGGCGGTGCCGGCGGCACCGGCGGTTCGGGCGGCAGTTCCCTCAGCGACGGCGGCGCCAGCACACGCACGGCCGGCGTTGGAACAGGCGGTCAAGGCGGTGGTGCCACCAACGGCGGTGCCACCAACGGCAGCGCCACCAACGGCAACAACGCTGCCGGAAACGGCGGTGCTGGCGGTAGCGGCACTGGTGGCACCGGTGGTGCTGGCAACGGTGGGACCAACACCGCAGCGGGTGGCACCGGTGGCACCGGCCAAGGCGGCGTTGGCGGTAATGGCGGAACCATCAGCTTGGACGCTGGTAGCTTCAGCATGGCCAACACGATGACCAGTGTTGGGCAATCGGCTGCCGGCATCATGCTCGCCAACCAGAACAGCGGCATCTCTTCGATGGTTCAGCAAAGCGTGAACGTGCAAGCCAATATGCGCGGTCTGTGAGTCACTGTCGGCATGGGTCGGGCGGCAAGCCTGGCCTGTGCCGACATCTTCAACATCAAGGAAAAAAATGAAAACTCACACCATGATTTGCTGGGTCTGTGCAACCTTGCTCGGCAGCTTGTCAGTCCAAGTGACCGCACAAACAAGTCCGGTTCAAGCCCATGTGGAATTGGCTGAAGCAAGCACGCAACAGATTGATTTCATGCAGCCCGTTTCAAGCGAAAAATTGTCGAATTACCGAGGCGGTGCCAGCATCACCAACAGCGAAATGACACTCTCCGGATTGACCTCTGGCAACACCGCGGTGAATGTGGTTAGCGGTACCAACTCTATCGGCACGGGTGCATTTGCCAACATGAGTGGCCTGCCCTTGGTGGTTCAAAATTCTGGCGCCAATGTGTTGATTCAGAACGCTGTTATTTTGAACCTGCAGATGAACTGAGGGAGTGCCACAGCATGACTCTATTCAGCCTTCGCGTGTTGGGTTCAGCGGTGCTTGTCACCGCAGCCTGCACCGTGCCGACCCTTGGCAGCGCGCAACAAAATCTGATTGGATCTTTCGGCGGTGGTGATGTCTCTTTGCCGCTCAGCAGTATTCGAGAGACACGGCTGAGCGGCACACTTTTGCAAAAATATGATTTCAGTTGTGGCTCAGCGGCTGTCGCGACCTTGCTGACTCACCACTACGGTTTTCCGGTTTCAGAAAGTGCGATTTTTGACACCATGTACAGCCGAGGTGATCAAAAGAAAATTCAGCGTGAGGGGTTTTCACTGCTCGATCTGAAGCGTGGTCTCGCAGCGTACGGTTTTGAAGCAGACGGCTTTGAGCAACCGCTTGAGAAGCTGTTGCAAGCGCGCCTTCCCGCCATCGTGCTGATCAATGAAAACGGCTACATGCACTTTGTGGTGCTCAAAGGGTTGAAGGGCGATCGGGTTCTGATCGGCGACCCGGCCAACGGCACACGCGCCATGTCGCGCGCGGCATTCAACGCCAGTTGGCCCAGTGGCCTGCTGCTGGTGGTTCACAACCGGGTTGCGTCTGCCCGTTTCAACCTGGCCTCTGATTGGCGGGCGGCACCGCAAGCCCTGCTGACTGACGGCATCCATCGAGACAGTCTCACCAACGTGACATTGCCAAAACATGGCCCGGGAGATTTCTAATGTTCAAACTTAGCCGCGCTCGATGCTTGAGCGGCGTCATGGCCTTGTTGATGGGTAGCCTCAATGTGGGACATGCTGAAACACCGCTCAACATGTCTGAAGCGCCTCTCTGGTTGACCGTTAGCAACCAACGGCTAGACAAAATGCGCGGTGGTTTTGACCTCGGTCTTGGCCTGCTGGTGTCCTTTGGCATCACCCGCGCGACGTACATCAATCAAGAACTCGTCACCCGCATGACATTGCAGTTGGGCGACATCAGCAAACTGACCGCCTTGCAGGCGCAACGCCTCGGACAGCAAATCAACTTGCCGCCGCAAGTGATTCAAAACGGAAGTGGCAATGTGGTCGACTCAGGGGCCATGAGTCTGCCGCTGGGGACTTACGTGCAAAACACCCTCAACAACCAAACACTACGCACCCAGACCGTGATTGACATCAACACCAACGGACTTGGCATGATGAAAAACTTCAACTTCCAAGCCATGATGCAAGAAGCCATCACGAATGCGATAACACGTCGCTGAAAGCAGCTTCGCTGCCCCATGTTTATTCCGTACTAATTCCGTACCGACGAAAAAAAAGCACCGAGCTATTACGCTAAGTGCTTGATTTTCCTACCATTACTGGTAGGCGCGAATGGACTCGAACCATCGACCCCCACCATGTCAAGGTGGTGCTCTAACCAGCTGAGCTACGCGCCTAAATGCTGTTCGATGGCGAGATTGTAGCAGTGAGAAACGGGTGTTTTTGAACTGCCTGAAAAATTTGACACAGAAACTTGGTCGGCACCTTCTTCGACACTTTATTCAACACCCGAATGAACGCTCAGCGCCTGCGCGCAGAACGCACCCCAGAGACCTCAGCGACGACACCCAGCACTTGGCTCAATCGGCCCGAATCCCCGACCTCGACGGTGAAGGTCATCCACGCTGTGCCGCCGCGGTTGTCTTTGACCGATTGCGTTTGCACACCGATCACGTTCATTTTGGCCTTTGAAAACACTTCCGAAATATCGCGCAGCAGTCCTTGCCGGTCGGTCGCCTCAATCGCCACATCGACAGGATACAGTGCGCCTGCCGCGGCCTGTTGACCACCCCACTCCACATCAATCACCCGGTCTGGACTGCCGGAGGCCATGTTGCGAAAGTTGCTGCAATCAGCCCGGTGAATACTCACGCCACGGCCTTTGGTGACGAAGCCCAAAATCGAATCAGGCGGTGCCGGTTTGCAGCACTTGGCCAGCTGCGTCAACAAAGAATCGATGCCGACCACCAGCACACCGCCGGAGTTGCTTTTGGCGGACTTGTCTGAACGCGGTTTTTTGGCGAGGACGAAATCATCTTGCGTCGGTGAGGGCTCAGGCGGGTTGAGCATGTTCTCGATGGTGCGCAGCGACAACTCGTCTTTGCCGACCACCTCAAACAAGTCTTCCGCGTTTTTGAAGCCCAACTTTGACGCCAAATCGTCCAGCTTGATGGAGGTCTTACCCTCGCGCTGCAGTAATTTCTCAACCGCTTCACGGCCACGCGCCACGGTCTGCTGCATGGCCAAGCCGTTGAACCAAGCACGCACTTTGGACCGAGCACGGGGACTCGACAAAAAGCCCAACTCAGGGTTCAGCCAGTCACGCGACGGCCCACCTTCTTTGACAGTGATGACCTCGACCGTTTGCCCATTTTGCAAGGGCGTGTTGAGCGGCACCATGACGCCGTCCAGCCGCGCACCGCGGCAACGGTGGCCCAGACTGGTGTGCACGCTGTAAGCGAAGTCGACCGTGGTGGCGCCGCGCGGGAGTTCGACCACCGCCGCCTCGGGTGTGAGGACGTAAATGCGATCTTCAAAAAGTCCCTGCCCGGCACTTTGCGCCTTGGCCGACAGGGGGCCAGACAAATCTCGCTCCCAAGCCAGCAGTTGGCGCAGCACTGCAATCTTGGCGTCGTACTCGCTGCTGGCTGAAACACCGGCGTAGCCCTTGGTGCCAGCTTCTTTGTAGGCCCAGTGCGCTGCGACGCCATGCTCAGCGTGGTCGTGCATGGCTTGTGTGCGGATCTGGATTTCAACCGCGCGGCCAGCGTCATCGCGGACCACGGTGTGCAGCGATTGATAACCATTAGCCTTGGGCTTGGCAATGTAGTCATCGAAC
>JBEDKR010000069.1:0-7867 GCA_041172005.1 Pseudomonadota bacterium | reverse complement strand
TGCCGTGCTGGCGCATTTACGCGACCTGAAAAACCTGATGGACGCGTCACAAAAATCGCCGGGCACCGGACAGCGCGTGTCAGTGGCTGATGACATCCTGCACAACGAAGCGACGCATCTGCAATGCACGCCGTCCATGGCCTCGATGCTCGTGGCAGACGCGCCGGGCCGCGAGGCGCTGTCACGGCTGTCGGTGCTGTTGGTGGGCGGCGAAGCATTACCGCTGGAATTGGCCCGGCAACTGACCGCGCTGGTGCCCGGCAAGGTGTTGAACATGTACGGCCCGACGGAAACCACGGTCTGGTCAACCGTCTGCGATGTGAGCGAGTGCGATCTGACGTCTGCAGGAGCCTTCGTGCCACTGGGGCAAGCCATTGCCAACACGCAACTCAGCGTGCGCAATGCCGTCGGGTTGGCCTGCCCGGCGTTGGTGCCTGGCGAGTTGCTGATTGGCGGTGACGGCGTGACACTGGGTTATTTAGGGCGACCAGAGCTGACCGCCGAACGCTTCATTTCTGATGCAGCGGTGGCCGGTGTCAGGTGGTATCGAACCGGCGATCTGGTGCGCCGTCATCCAGATGGTGAGATTGAGTTTTTGGGGCGCACCGATCATCAGGTCAAGATCCGCGGCCACCGCATTGAGCTGGGCGAAATCGAGAGCTTGCTGCTGCGCCAGCCTGGCGTGAAGCAGGCGGTGGTGATGGCCCGTGACGATCCGGCCGGTGGCCATAGGCTGGTCGGCTATGTCACACCGCAAGCGGGCGTCACGCTTGCGCCTGAGGTCTTGCGGCAAGCGCTGGCTGCAGAGTTGCCCGAGATCATGTTGCCTGCCAGCTTGCTGGTGGTGTTGGCCTTTCCGCTCACGCCGAATGGCAAGGTCGACCGCTTGGCGCTGCCAGACCCGCGCGCTGCCATCGTGGTGCCGGCGGCCGTTGCACCGGTCAATGAATTTGAAAAATCAATTGCCGCCTTGTGGCGCGATGTCTTGGGTTTGAGCGAGGTCAGTGTCACCGACAACTTCTTTGACTTGGGCGGCCATTCCTTGCTGGTGGTGCAGGTGCAGCGCCGCTTGCGCGAAGCCTCTGGGCAGGAAGTGTCCATCACGGATATGTTCCGCTTTCCAACGATCCGCGGTTTGGCTCAGCACTTGAAAGGACAAGTCGCCAGCACGAATGTGAACGAGGCATTGAGCCGCGCCCGGACGCGCCGCAACTTGCGTGCACCCGTCAGCTACTCGCAAACCCCATCAGCCTGAAAGGAGCGCCTTTGTGGAACAACAACATCCGTCAGCTGAAGCTTTGATTGAGCCCGGTTGCATCGCCATCGTTGGGCTGGCTGGCCATTTCCCTGCGGCCCGTTCAGCGACTGAATTGTGGGCATTACTTAAAAGTGGCCAGCCGGCCACCGAGTGGTTGAGCGCCGAGCAACTGCGTGCTGCGGGTGTGTCCGAGGCCGACTTGGCGGACCCCCACTATGTGCGGGCGAGTCTGGTGTTGCCAGACATGGAGATGTTCGACGGTGAGTTTTTTGGCTTCAGCAAACGCGACGCCTCGGTGATGGACCCGCAGCACCGGCACTTTCTGGAGTGCGCTTGGGAGGCGCTTGAAGATGCCGGCCACATGCCGGAGCAGTTTGACGGCTCGGTCGGTGTTTTTGCCGGTTGCGGCATGCAGGCGTATTTGCCGCAAAACTTGTTGACGAATCCGGCCTTGGTCAAATCGATGGGTTTGTTTTTGTTGCGGCACACCGGCAATGACAAAGATTTTTTGACCTCGCGCTTGTCTTACTTGCTGAACTTGAAAGGGCCGAGCATTGCAGTGCAGACCGCTTGCTCAACCTCGCTGGTGGCGGTGCATCTGGCAGCACAAAGTTTGCTCTCAGGCGAGTGCGACATGGCGCTGGCGGGCGGCGTCAGCATTAACCTTCCACACCGTCAGGGCTACCACTACACAGAAGGTGAAATTCTCTCGCCGGATGGGCTTTGCCGAGCTTTTGATGAGCAGGCCAGCGGGACGGTTTTTGGCAGTGGCGTCGGTGTTGTTGTGTTGCGGCGATTGGAAGATGCGTTGCAGCAACGCGATCAGATTTATGCGGTGATTCGAGGTTCTGCCGTCAACAACGACGGCTCTCAAAAAGCCGGTTATTTGGCGCCCAGCGTTGAAGGCCAGGCCGCTGCGGCGGTTGAAGCGCTGGCCATGGCGGGCGTCGAGCCGTCGAGCATTCAGTACATTGAGGCGCATGGCACCGGCACGCCCGTTGGCGACCCGATTGAGATGGCGGCGCTGGCGCAGGCTTATGCGGGATTGCCGGGGACGTGCGGCATCGGTTCATTGAAGACGCACATTGGTCACCTTGACACGGCTGCTGGTGTGGCTGCCTTGATCAAAGTGTCGCTGGCGTTGCGCCACGAATTGATCCCGGAAAGTTTGAATTTCAGCCAACCGAACAGCCGCTTGGCGATTGAAAAAACGCCGTTTTATGTGGTCAACAAAGCGAAGCCTTGGCCGCACGGCAGCACGCCGCGCCGGGCCGCCGTGAATTCGCTGGGTGTCGGCGGTACCAACGCCCATGTGATTCTGGAAGAGCCACCACGCATGGCCGTGCGGCCAGAGACCGCACCTGCGGATGCATGGCAATTGCTCACCCTGTCGGCCCGCACCCCTGCTGCTTTGCAGCAACTCAAAGCCAAATGGCAGGCGTTTTTAGCGCAAGCTGCAGACGATTTTCCGGCCGGCTTTTCGCTGGCGGATGCGGCCTACACCTTGCGCGTGGGCCGGCGTGACTTTACCCACCGCTTGGCGCTGGTGGCGAAAGACCTAGGCGGTCTGCGCGAGACCTTGGAGGCGCGCAACGCGCCGCGCGCAGTCACCGCGCAAGCCAGTGCTGCACCGCCTCCGGTGGTGTTGATGTTCCCCGGCGGCGGGGCACATTACCCCGGCGCCGGACGCGACTTGCTGGCCTTGCCCGTCTTTCGCGAGGCGATAGACGCCTGCTTTGCGCGCCTGCCGGCTGATGCACCAGAAGACTTGCGCAGCGTCATGTTGGAGCGCGACAACGACCCGCAGACCGCGGTGCTGTTGCAGCGACCGCGCTATGCGATTCCTGCGCTCTTCACGCTGGAATATGCGCTCGCCAAATTGTGGCAAAGCTGGGGCGTCACGCCAGCTGGCGTCATGGGCCACAGCGCTGGCGAGTACGCCGCAGCCTGTCTGGCCGGTGTCATGTCTCTGGATGACGCGCTCTCCGTGGTGGTCTTGCGTGGTCAGTTGTTTGAAGCCGTGCCGGCCGGCGGCATGCTGTCGGTGGACTTGTCTGAGGCTGAACTGCTCAGCCAAATGGCCGGCTTGGATCTGGATGTGGCGGCTGTCAATGCGCCAGACAGCTGCATCGCATCAGGCAGCTTGCCGGCTATTCAGGCCCTGCAACACAAGCTTTCTACCCAAGGTTTGGAGGCGCGCCGGTTGCACATTGATGTGGCCGCGCACTCACGCTTGCTCGACGGTGTTCTGGAGACGTTTCGTGAGCGCATGAAACGCATTCGCCTGCAGCCGCCCAGCATGCCTTTCATCTCGAATCTCACCGGCACTTGGGTTGCCGCCGAGACCTTGACCGATCCTGAATACTGGGTGAAACACTTGCGCCAAACCGTGCGGTTTTCAGACGGGCTCAACACGCTGCTGAAAATACCGGATGCCGTTCTCGTTGAGGTCGGGCCGGGTCAAGGCTTGTGCGCTTTAGCGCGGCATCAGGCACAAGATGCACGGCGCGGTATTTGGCCGTCAACCGGCAAGGCGCAACAAGCGAATGAGGAACGTGCCGATCTGCCGGTGATGTTGACGACTGCCGGCGCACTGTGGACGCGCGGTGTGGCCATCGACTGGCAGGCCTTGCAGGGCACGACGACGGCGCGTCGAACTTCTTTGCCGACCTATGCGTTTGAGCGCCAGCGGCATTGGGTCGATGCTGGCGCGCCAGCGCCTGCGCAGGCCGTGCCTAGCGTTGCGCCGCCGCTTAAAACGACGACTGAAGCGGTTGAACCGCACCCCACGCCAGCCTTTCAACGCTTGCCGGATTACGCCGACTGGTTGCAAGTGCCCGAATGGGTGCCGTCTGCACCGCGCACTGAAACCGCGCAGCCGGGTCGCCATTGGCTGGTCTTTGGTGGCGAGTCGAAACTCACCGCTGAGGTGGTTTTGCGTATCTTGAACCAAGGTGATCGCGTCACCTTTGTGCGTCCGGGCAACAGTTTCGCCAGCTTGATCGATGGCAGCTACACGGTGGCTATCGGTCAGGCTTTGCACTATGAGCAACTTTTTCGCAGCTTGGAACAAGCGCATGCTTTGCCTGACTACATCCTTCATCTTTGGGCGTTGGACGCAGACAAAACGGTAGCGGCTGACGCTCATGAATGCGTGCAGGGACAGGTGCAAAATTTTGACAGTTTGCTGTTCATTGCCAAGGCCATACAGACCTTGGATTGGCAGCAACCCATGCGCTTGACGGTGCTGACTGCCGGCAGCCAAGCCTTGCCAGGTGAGATGGCGATCAACCCCGGCCATGCGCTGGCCTTGGGGCCTTGCCGCGTCATTCCGCATGAGTTGCCGAATGCCCGCACCCGGCTGATGGATTGTTTGCCGACGCAGCTCCACTCGAAAGCGTTGCCGCGCCTGATCGTGACCGAATGCATGTCTGCAGACGAGGCTGATTTGGTGGTCTACCGAGGGCAGCAGCGGCGCGTGATGCAACTCGTCAAGGCGGTGCCCTCGGCAGCGTCGGTGTCTAACCGTGGACTGCGCGCGCCCTTGCGGCAGCGCGGTGTTTACCTCATCACCGGTGGGCTCGGTGCGATTGCGCTGGAACTGGCTGAGTACTTGGCCCGAACCCAACAGGCGAGGCTGGTGTTGGTGAGTCGGCGCGCTTTGCCTGCGCGTGCGGAGTGGCCACACCGGGTGGCCAGTCACGATGGCTCAGACGAAACCAAATTGCTGCAACGCCTGTTGGCGTTAGAGGCCGCCGGGGCTGAAGTTCTCACGCTGAGTGCCGATGTGCAGGACCCTGTTGCGATGGCTCGCGTTGTGGCCGAATGCCGCGCTCACTTTGGCGCACTGCATGGTGTTTTCCACGCAGCGGGTGTGCTGGAGGACGGCTCTATCCACGGTAAAAGTGCGGAGAGCATTCGGCGCGTGCTAGGCGCCAAAGCTGCAGGTGCGCAGGTCTTGGATGCGCTGCTGCCTCCTGGCTCATTAGATTTTTTGGCGGTGTTCTCATCAACCAGTGTGTTCTTGGGCGGCGCCGGGCAAGTCGACTATGTGGCGGCGAATGCTTATGTAGATTCGCTGGCAGCGTCGCGCCCTGACGGCCTGTGCATTCACTGGGGGATCTGGGGCGACCGCGGCATGGCGCAGCGTGCCTATGGTGGTGAAGGGCGGTTGTCTTCTCACGCCAGCAGCAGTGCCGTCAGCGTTCATCCGCTGCTCGGTGTTCGGCATGACAGTGCTGAAGGCGTCCGCTTTGAAGCCGTTTACACGCCGGCCAAGTTGTGGGTGCTGAACGAGCATACGGTGGCAGGCCGACCCGTGTTGGTGGGCACCGCGTACATCGAAATCGCCCGTGCCGCCCTGCAGCAGTTGCACCCCGGCAGCGGCATTGAATTGCAGGCCTTGTCGTTTGACGAAGCCATGGTGTTCGATGACAACGCGCCGCGCGACGTCAGCATTGAGCTGCTGAAGAACGATGCCTGCTACGACTTTCGGGTCTGCAGCCGCGCGCAGCCAGATGCGCCGTGGCAAGAGCACGCGCGCGCTGGCATCAGCTTGTTCGTAGACGCACTGCCTGTCGCTTCACCGCTGCCCGCTGTCGACTTGCGGCCGGGTACTTGGGTTGATGGCCGAGTGCCGCAGACGGGTGCCATTGCCTTTGGTCCGCGCTGGCAGAACATCGTGCGCATGCAGCTGAACGGGCAGGGCGGCACGGCCGAAATCGAACTGCCCGCACGCTTTGCACCTGACCTCATTGCCTATGGCTGCCATCCGGCGATGCTCGACATGGCGGCTACTTTTGGACTGCATTTGCTAGGCCCGCAAA
Organism: Pseudomonadota bacterium; assembly: GCA_041172005.1. Lineage (GTDB taxonomy): Bacteria > Pseudomonadota > Gammaproteobacteria > Burkholderiales > Burkholderiaceae_C > Polaromonas. The sequence goes on along the minus strand of JBEDKR010000069.1, from coordinate 1,783 downwards.
CGCGGCAAGCGCTGCTGTTTGTGCCGCTGTCGATTGAACGCATCCGGTTGGCCGCTGCGTTGCCAAGTCAATGCCTCAGCCGGGTCGAACTGAGCGGGCCGCTGCAAGACCGCATGGTCACCTTTGACGTGAGTTTGTACGCCAGCGACGGATCGTCCCTGGCCACGCTGGAAGGTTTCTGTTTGCGCGGTGTGTCGGCCGAGGTGATGACGCACGCTGCCCCTGCACGGGTCGTCAAAGCGCCAACGCTGGTGGCGTCGATGTTGGCTTGCGGTATTCGCGGGGATGATGCACCGGCACTGTTTGATCGAATTTTCGCAACCGATGCGCGCGAGCTCACGGTGTCGTCGATGGCCTTGCCAGAGTTGCAACGTGCTTTGCAGCCTGTTTTGAAACCTCTTTTGCCGCGCGTGGCTGCGAGTGCTGTGGTTCCAACAGCAGCGCCCGGTGATGGCCGATTGAGTTCGGTGCAACGCGCTGTCGCTGCCATCTGGTGCGAGTTGTTGGGGGCGCAAGAGATTGATCTGCAGGACGATTTTTTTGCCCTCGGTGGCCACTCGCTGGCAGCGGTGCGTTTGTTCGCGCGCATTCGCAAAGAGTTCGGCGTCGACTTGCCACTCGCCACACTTTTCAAAGCGCCGACCTTGGGCGCGCTGTCGGCATGGGTTGAACAAGCACGCAGTCGGGCTGCGGCCAAGTCCAAAACCGTGGAGCCAAAAGTGGCGTCGGCAGACCGGGTTGGCAGCCCCGTTGTCTGCGCAACGGCGGTTGAAAATAATGGTGCAGAGGAGTCCGATGCGTGGGCCGAGGGCCGTTGGTCTGCACTGGTTGAAATCAACCGTGGGCGAGCCGGCGTGAAGCCACTGTTTTGTGTGCACGGCGCTGCAGGCAATGTGCTGAACTTCAAAGTGATCGCTGACCGGCTAGGCGCAGACCAGCCCTTTTACGGTTTGCAGGCCCAAGGGGTGGATGGCCGCTTGCCTTTGCTGCCCAGCATTGAGGCCATGGCGGCGCAATATGTGGCGGCTGTTCGTACCGTAGACCCAGTCGGGCCATACCGGTTGGCGGGCTATTCAGGCGGCGGTGTGATTGCGCTTGAAATGGCGCAACAACTAAAACAAGCCGGCGCTGAAGTGGTGCTGCTAGCGATGCTGGACACCTTGGCACCGGCTGCGGCACAGGTAAAAATTTCTCCCTTGAAAAAAATCTGGCTGATGCGCCACTGGTCCTTGAAGTTCGCAATGGAATTGCCTGAGCGTCGGCGCACAGCCCAGCAGGAAAAAGCCAATCACTCGTTGGCGATGCAGCAGTTGTCGACGGGCAACGCGCTGCCGCCCGAGTTGGCATCGGCCCGTTTGTTCAGTCATTTTGTGACGTTACAGGAGCGTTATCAAACGCCGGTGTTTGATGGTCCAATGGTGTTGTTTCGTGCGCAGCAGGGTTACACGCCATACTTGAATGCAGGGCCTCAGTTGGGTTGGCAAGCGCACCTGCGGGGTGACATTCGCGTGGTTGAAATTCCCGGCTCGCACGTGTCGATGTTGTCGGAGCCGGGTCTGTCTAAGCTGACCCAAGGCTTGCGACAAGCACTCGCCCGGGCTGATGCAGCCATTGAATTGCCAAGCGGACTCGACGCTCCCGCGAACGGCGGTTTTCTCAGGGGGAAGAACGTGGCCGCTTGAGTTTGAGCAGGCCGGTGGACAGCGCTGTACCCGCCACGATCACCGCGCCGCAGAGCAGCATCCACGGTGTGATGCGTTCACCCAAAAAGATCAGGCCGTAC